>DXGA01000105.1 GCA_019114165.1 Candidatus Flavonifractor merdipullorum
GGGGGCTATATTGATTTTTATCTTTCTATCCGCCTGTAATGGCGGATTTTTTGTTTTCTATTCTGTCAAATAACTGTGGAAATTGAATGTATACATTGCCGTTCGTTTGTGTTATACTATGTTTATCTGCGTAGCGGAGCCCGGGGGCTTCGGCGCATTCGCAAGCTGTTCCGTGCTTTTCAGGCACTGAATCATGACACGGTTTGAATCAGGGTACGCAAATCGGAGGATACGTCCCATTTTTCCGGCGAGGCAGGGCCGGAAAGAGGTTGGACCTTCCACCGCTCTTTTGTCGTGCGCAAATTTGGTTGATCCGTGCCCATATACCATCCACACATCGTAAAAAAGGAGTGTTGAATCAGTTCATGGCTGAAAAATTGAAAATTATTGCCCTTGGCGGTCTCAACGAGATCGGCAAGAACCTGACCGTCTATGAGTACGGCAACGACATCATCATTGTTGACGTGGGCATGGGCTTTCCCGATGACGATATGTACGGCATCGATGTAGTCATCCCCGATTTCACCTATCTCATCAAAAACCAGAACAAGATCCGGGGTATTTTCCTCACCCACGGCCACGAGGACCACATCGGTTCCATCCCCTATCTTCTGCGGAGCATCAACGTGCCCATCTACGCCACCCGCATGACCGCGGGTCTGGTCAAGCTCAAGCTGGAGGAGCACCGCCTGCTGGACAAGACCGAGCTCATCACCTGTGAGGCGGGCAACGTCATCAAGGCCGGCAAGTTCTCGGTGGAGTTCATCCACGTGAACCACTCCATCGCCGACGCGGTGGCCTTTGCCATCAAGTGCCCGGTGGGCACCGTCATCCACACCGGCGACTTCAAGATCGACCCCACCCCCATCCAGGGCGGCATGACCGATCTGGCCCGTCTGGGCGAGCTGGGCAAGAAGGGCGTTCTGGCCCTGCTGGCCGACTCCACCAACGTGGAGCGCCCCGGCTTTACCAAGAGCGAGCAGTGCGTGGGCGCCTCCTTCGACGCCCTCTTCCGCGGCTGTGAAAACCGCATCATCATCACCACCTTTGCCTCCAACGTGGACCGCATCCAGCAGATCATCAATGTGGCCGCCCGCTACGGCCGCAAGGTGGCCGTCACCGGCCGGTCCATGGAGAACATCATGAAGGTGTCCACCGAGCTGGGCTATATGAACATCCCCGACGGGGTGCTGATGGACCTGAATCACATCAAGTCCCTGCCCAAGCACAAGGTGTGCATCATCACCACCGGCAGCCAGGGCGAGACCATGTCGGCCCTCACCCGTATGGCCTTCAACACCCACCGGCAGGTGGAGATCAAGGCCGGCGACCGTGTCATCCTCTCCGCCTCCGCCATTCCCGGCAATGAAAACGCCATCGGCAACGTCATCAACGAGCTTTACCGCCGGGACGCCGAGGTCATCAACGAGCGCAGCGGCTCCCTCCATGTGTCGGGCCACGCCTGCCAGGACGAGCTGAAGATCGTCCACGCCCTGGTGAAACCCAAGTTCTTCATCCCCATCCACGGCGAGCAGCGGATGCTCAAGACCCACTCCAAGCTGGCTCAGGAGATGGGCATGGATCCCCGCCGGGTGCTCATCAGCGACATTGGCAAGGTGATGGAGCTCACCCCCAACTCCGCCAAGATCAACGGCACCGTCCCCGCCGGCAAGGTCTTTGTGGACGGCTACGGCGTGGGCGACGTGGGCAGCGTGGTGCTGCGCGACCGCAAGCACCTGGCCGAAGACGGCATGATCGTGGTGGTGGTATCCATGTCCAGCCTGGACGGCGGCGTGGTCTCCGGCCCCGACATCATCACCCGCGGCTTTGTGTATGTGAAGGAGTCGGAGGGTCTGATGGAAGAGCTCCGTTCCGTGGCGGTGAAGGCCCTGGAGCACTGCTCGGCCGAGCACTGCACCGACTGGTCCTCCATCAAGGCGGAGATGAAGAACGAGCTTTCCAACTTCCTCTACAAGAAGACCAAGCGCAATCCCATGATCCTGCCTGTCATCATGGAAGTGTAACGCCATACGGCGCGTCCTCCGGCGGGGACGCGCCGTTTTTTCAGGAGGTATTGATCCATGACGGAATCCATCCGGCCGGGACGTTACCGGCATTTCAAGGGCGGCGAGTACCGGGTGCTCTTCACCGCCAGACACTCGGAGACCGAGGAACCCATGGTGGTCTATCAGCCGCTGTACGGCGAAGGAGGCTACTGGGTGCGCCCTCTCTCCATGTGGAACCAGCAAGTGGAGCGGGACGGCTACTGCGGGCCCCGCTTCCGCTACATCGGGGAGGAATAACGGTTGAACATTCAGATTTTCGGCAAGTCCAAGTGTTTTGACACCAAAAAGGCGGAGCGCTATTTCAAAGAACGGCGCATCAAGTTCCAGGCGGTGGATCTGAAAAAGTACGGCATGAGCAAGGGAGAGCTGACCAGCGTGAAAAACGCGGTGGGCCTTGCCAACCTCATCGACCCCAAGCACCCCGACGCCCCCCTCCTCCAGTATCTGGCCTACGACGCCGACAAGCTGGAAAAGCTGCTGGACGATCCCACCCTGTTGCGCACCCCCATCGTGCGCAACGGCAAACAGGCCACCGTGGGCTACTGCCCCGAGGTGTGGGAGACCTGGACATAACCCCCTTGGGGGCATAAAAGAGCGAGGTCAGGAATGGGCTCCCGACCTCGCTCTTTTGTTATCCTTCCTGGAACTCTTTGAGGTAATAGGCCTTTTTCAGGCTCTTTTCCTCTTTGTACGTCTCTTCCACTTCCTTGGCCAGGCTGTCGTCCTTGCCGGCCTGCTTGAGCAGCTCCCGCAGCTTGGAAACCACCTCCGCCACCTTGGCGTCGCATTCCTTTTCCAGAGCGGTCAGCTCTTCCACCTTGCTGTACACCACTGCTGTGCGGTTTTCATCGGTGTGCTCCCCGGCCACATACTCATCAATGGCCGACTGCACGATGCCCTCCAGCTGGGCCACATAGGTGGCCTGCAGGACGTACATTTTGGCGATCTGCTCTCTGATCTGCTGCTCCACATCGGAAGAAGCAGAAGAACCGGCGTTACTGCCGGACGAACTGCCCGGCTGTGTGGGGGCTGTGGTGGGCGCGGATGTGCTGGGTGCGGTGCTGCTGTCCGGTGTGGTCTCTTCCTCCGGCGGCGCGGAGACCGCCGTGTCACCCTCCAGAAGCTTCTTGGCCGCGTCGTCGGCCGACAGAGAACCGTCCACCAGGGCGCTGATCTCCTCGGGGGAGAAGGTATAGCTGCTGATATCGTAGTCCTCCATGGCCTTGTTGAGCACCTGGCTGTTTTCCTCCAGTCTGGTACTGATGGTGTCGCCGTCCATGGTCAGCATATAGCGGGCGGCGTTGAGGTTGTTCCACTGCCAGGCTGCCACCGCAGCGCCGGCCACGATGAGCACACCCACTACGCCAATGGCAATCTTTGCTCCTTTTTTCACAGTTGGACCTCCTTGGTCAGATGGGCTCAGGCGCCCATCGCGCTGTAATCGTCCTTTTTTGTCTCTCCGGCCTCTTCCCGCTTCCGGCGCTCTGCTTCCTCCAGCGCCTGACGGTTGACTTCCTCCGGCTCCCGGAAGGTGGGCACCAGCTGGTGGAGCACTTCAAAGATATCCTCCCGCTTCCCCTGCTGCACAGTGTCGGAAAGGGTGCTCAGCCAAGAGGAAAGCTGAGCATAGGGGAGGGGCTTCCGCTCTTCCACAAAGATCTTCTCGTTTTCGGTACGGTGGAGGTCGGCGTTTTTGGTCAGCAGCTCTTCATAGAGCTTTTCGCCGGGACGCAGACCCACTTCCTCGATCTTGATGTCTACATAAGGGGTATACCCGGACAGTCGGATGAGGTTTTCCGCCAGCTCCAGAATGTGGACCGGCTGGCCCATATCCAGCACGAAGACTTCGCCGCTGCGGGCAAAGGACCCGGCCTCCAGCACCAGAGAGACGGCCTCCGGGATGGTCATGAAGTAGCGCACGATCCGCTTATCGGTGATGGTCACCGGTCCGCCGTAGGCGATCTGCTTTTGGAAGAGGGGTATCACCGAACCGTTGGAGCCCAGCACATTGCCAAAGCGTACGGCGGCAAACTCGGTGCTTCCCTTTTCCCGCAGACCCTGGAGGACCTGTTCGCAGAGGTATTTGGTGGTGCCCATGATATTGGTGGGGTTGACCGCCTTGTCGGTGGAAATGAGGACGAATTTCTCCGTCTTATATTTCAGCGCCGCCAGCGCGGTATGGTATGTACCGAAGACATTGTTTTTGATGGCCTCTTCCGGGCAGTGTTCCATCAGCGGCACATGCTTGTGGGCGGCCGCATGGAACACCAGGTCGGGGCGGTAACGGTTGAAGAGCCGGTCGATTTTATTATAATCCCGCACCGAACCAATCTCAATGACTAAATCCAGTGTTTTGCCGAACCGGTGGATGAGATCCTGCTGGAGGTCATAGACGGAGTTTTCGGCAATGTCCAGCACCACCAGACGCTTGGGGCGGTACTGGGCGATCTGGCGGCAGAGCTCTGAGCCAATGGACCCGCCGCCGCCGGTGACCAAAACGGTCTTGCCCGCCAGAAAGGTGGCAATACGGGGGTTATCCAGCCGTACGGCGGGACGGCCCAGCAGGTCCTCGATGCAGACCTGGCGCACATTGCCGGCAAAGGAGGTGTTGCCCCGTTCCAGCTGCATCACGGGATCGGACAAAATATGCAGCCGGCAGTTGGTCTTGGAACACACCTTGAGGATCTCCGCCTTGCGCTCCGCCGTCAGGGTGGGAATGGCCAGAATGATGTCGGTCACATCAGTATGCTCCAGGATCATGGGCAAATGATCAATGGGGCCCTTGACCGGAATGCCGGAGACCAGCTTTCCGATCTTGTCGCTGGCGTCATCCAGCATGCAGTAGGGCACATAGTGTCCGTCCGGGTTATGCTGGATCTCGTGGAGCAGGGAGACGCCAGCCGTACCGGTACCGATAATGGCCACCCGGCTGCGTCCCGCCGTGCTCTGCCCGGACACTTTTTGCCGGTAAAGGCGATAGAGGAAGCGGACGGTCAGCATGGCCAGCAAGGCAAAGATCAGGCCAAACAGCGCCCGGATATTCCAGATCCCGTTGGTGTCCAGCAGCAGATTGAAGGCGCAGTAGAGCAGATAGCCGCAGCCGACACCGGCCAGCAAAACCAGATATTCCCGACTCTCGGCGTAGCGCCAGAGACTGTCGTAGGTCTTGAAGCGCAGCTGAAAAAGAAGCACACACACCGTCAGAAATCCAATATGCATCAGCAAATTGGACAGACGCACATCTTTTTCAAGGTATTCCCGCAAAAAGACCAGCATATTAAACGTGAAAATAAAAAATACGTCGATACACAGCACAATCCAGCCGCGGTATTTCGAAAGATTCATCATACCCTCGTTTCCAAACGTTCCCTTACATTTCCTGTCCTTTTTACACTTTCATCATTTTACCATTTCCTTTCCAGGAAGTCAAACCACATAGTATGGTAAAAAGGGTGAAAAAGCGGTCTGAATGTGGTTATGTTGCTCATTTTATATGTCATATTTACTGTCATTTTTCCAATGAACAAAGTCACGCATTTTCTCTTGACTTTTTCTGCGGATGGTATAAAATAAACATAGGATTACGTTATAAGGTTTTGTTTATAAAAGGAGGGCGTTTCCTATGACCCAGCGGGAACGGCAGATCCTGCGTTGGATCGAAGAAAACCCCATGATCTCCCAGCAGGAGCTGGCCGAAAAGGCCGGGATCGCCCGGTCCTCGGTGGCGGTCCACATCTCCAACCTGATGAAAAAGGGGTGTATCCTGGGAAAGGGATACATCGTCCACACCGCGCCCTATGCGGTGGTGGTGGGAGGGGTCAACATGGACATCGGCGGACGGCCCAACGCGCCGCTGGTGGCCCGGGATTCCAACCCCGGACAAGTGCGGATGAGTCTGGGCGGCGTGGGGCGCAACATTGCCCACAATATGAGCCTTCTGGGGGTGGATACCCGGATGCTCACCGCCTTCGGCGACGACCTCTATGCCCAGCGCATTGCCGCTTCCTGCGGCGAACTGGGCATCGACATCTCCCAGGCGCTCCAGGTCCCCGGCGGCGCGACCTCCACTTATCTCTTCATCGCCGACCAGCAGGGGGATATGGCCCTGGCCATCTCCGACATGGCCATCTATGACCACATGACCCCCGCCTTTCTCCGCAGCCGTCAGGGCCTGCTGGATAACGCCCAGCTCATCGTGCTGGACACCAACATCCCCGCCGACTCCATCGCCGAGCTGGCCCGCACCAGCAAGGTCCCCCTCTTTGCCGACCCGGTCTCCACCGCCAAAGCCGTCAAGCTCAAGCCGGTGCTGGGTTCCATCCACACCCTCAAGCCCAACCGGCTGGAAGCGGAGCTTCTGTCCGGCGTGACCATCACCGACGAAAAGAGCCTCAACCGGGCGGCGGACGCGCTCCTCTCCACCGGCCTGCGGCGGGTGCTCATCAGCCTGGGCGGAGACGGTATTTTTGCCGCCGACCACAACGAGCGGTGCCATCTCCCCTGTCTGCCCGGCCGGATGGTCAACACCACCGGCTGCGGCGACGCCGCCATGGCGGCGGTGGCCTGGGCCTATCTGGAGGGCACCGACCTGCGGGGCACCACCATGGCCGCCCTGGCGGCCGGCGCCATTGCCATGGAAAGCGCCGAGACCATCAACCCCGGACTGAGTGTGGAGACCCTCAAAGCCCGGGCCGGATTCTGATTGCTCTGATTTTGATTTTATATGGAGGTAAGCTGTTATGAATCTCAATAAGTATCTGGACGTGGCCCCCGAAGTGGCTCAGGCCATCGCCGACGGAAAGCCCGTTGTGGCGCTGGAGTCCACCATCATCTCCCACGGCATGCCCTATCCCCAGAATGTGGAGACCGCGCTGCAGGTGGAAGCCATCATCCGGGAAAACGGCGCGGTGCCCGCCACCATCGCCATCATCAACGGCCGTCTGAAGGCCGGCTGCTCCAAGGAAGAGATCGAATACCTGGGCAAGCAGGGTCCCAAGGTCACCAAGGCCAGCCGCCGGGATCTGGCGGTGCTGGTGTCCCGGGGCGCTGATGGCGCCACTACCGTGACCACCACCATGATCATCGCCCACATGGCGGGCATCCGGGTCTTTGCCACCGGCGGCATCGGCGGCGTGCACCGCGGCGCCGAGACCACCATGGACATCTCCGCCGACCTGGAGGAGCTGGCCCACACCCCCGTGATGGTGGTCTGCGCCGGCGCCAAGTCCATCCTGGATCTGGGTCTCACCCTGGAGTATCTGGAGACCCACGGCGTGCCCGTCATCGGCTACGGCACCAAGGAGCTGCCCGCTTTCTACACCCGCAAGAGCGGTTTTGCGGTGGATTATCAGATGGACAGCCCCGAAGAGCTGGCCGCTGCCTTCCGCACCAGCCTGGAGCTGGGCTTTGAGGGCGGCATGCTGGTGACCAATCCCATCCCCGAGGCCTTCTCCATGGACCCGGCGGTCATCAACAAGGCCATTGACGACGCGCTCAGCGAGGCCAAGGAAAAGGGCATCCACGGCAAGGAGACCACCCCCTTCCTGCTGGCCAAGGTCAAGGAGCTCACCGGCGGCGACAGCCTGGACTCCAACATCCAGCTTGTCTTCAATAACGCCCGTCTGGCCGCTCAGACCGCCTGCGCGCTCTGTGAAGATAAGAGATAAAAGATAAGAGATAGAAAAGACAGAAAAGGCCCTGGACCGGCTGCAAAAACGGTCCAGGGCTTTCTTGTTTTTTATTTACTCCAGGTCCAATTCCGGGGGAACGTCGATTTCGTCGGAGACGTATTTTCCGTTTTTCTTACGCTGGCGGACACATTCGGTGAGAAGATATTCGATCTGCCCGTTTACCGAGCGGAAGTCATCCTCCGCCCAGGCCGCAATGGCCGCGTAAAGCTTTGGGGAAAGACGCAGCGGGATCTGCTTCTTTCCGTCCTTCTTGCCATCCGCCATCAGTACAGGCTGCCGGAGTTGACCACCGGCTGGGCGTCGTGGTTGCCGCACAGGACCACCAGCAAGTTGGACACCATGGCCGCCTTGCGCTCCTCGTCCAGCTCCACGATCTGGTTCTCATTGAGCCGCTCCAGCGCCATTTCCACCATGCCGACCGCGCCGTCCACGATCATCTTACGGGCGTCAATGATGGCGCTGGCCTGCTGCCGCTGGAGCATGACCGCCGCGATCTCGGGCGCATAGGCCAGATAGGTGATGCGGGCTTCCAGAATCTCCAGACCGGCGTCGGCCACCTTGCTCTGGATCTCGTCCCGGATGCGCCCGGCCACCACCTCGCTGGAGCCCCGGAGACTGCCTTCGTCGGCAATGCCGTCGCCGGTGGTGTCCACATTGGGGGCCACATCGTAGGGATAGATACGTACGATGTTGCGCAGGGCGCTGTCACACTGGAGGGAGAGGTATTCCTTATAGTTATCCACGTTGAAGGCCGCCTTGGCCGTGTCCACCACCCGCCACATGACCGCGATGCCGATCTCCACGGGATTGCCCAGGCAGTCGTTGATTTTCTGGCGGTTATTGTTGAGGGTCATGATTTTCAGGGAGATCTTTTTACTGCTGCCCTCCACGTCCGTCTTGAGCTCCGGAGTCTTGCCGCCGCCGTTCACGTCGCCGCTCTGGTTGAGCCGGGTCCTGGCCGCCGGATTCACCGCCGAGCAGAAAGGATTGACGAAATAAAATCCTTCCCCCTTCAGGGTGCCGATGTACCGGCCGAACAGGGTGAGGACCAGCGCCTCCTGAGGCTTAAGCACCTTCAGGCCGCACAGCAAGATCCAGCCCAGCGCCAGCCAGGCAATACACACCACCAGAAGGGCCACACCGCCATACACCACGCCCACGCTGTCCCCTTCCGTCATGGACGCGCCTGCCACGCAGCCCAGCACCGCCGCCACATAGAGCACCAGCACCAGAAGCAATACGGGCATACCGTTTTTCCGATTGGACAAAAGCTTTTCTTCCATCTCTGTCCCTCCGTTCTTTATTTGATATTAAAATGATATCACTTGGATATATGCCTGTCAATCCCCCTCCCTTGCTTTTTTTCTCCCTGGCGATTATAATATTTCTGCTGTGGAAACACAGCGTGTACCACCGGTTTGAAAGGAGCATCTGACCACCGTGACCCGAGAAGAGGCCTTTGAATTTCTGGACCGCACCGCCCGAGGCATTGCCGAAATGTTCGGCTCCTCCTGTGAGACCCTGGTCCATGACATGGGGGACCCGAAACACCCCATTTTGTCCATCTATAACGGCCATGTCTCCGGCCGTTCGGTGGGTTCCACCATGGATATCCTGGGTACCGCCAAGGAACTGGACGCCACAGGTCTGGTCACCGACTTTGTCAACCTCTACGCCACCACCCCCTCCGGCCAGCAGATCAAAAGCAGCACGTTCCATCTCATCGGAGATGGGTATAATTTAGCCCTGGGCATCAACTTTGACTATACCTCTCTGGTATACGCCAACCGCATTCTTGTGGATCTGATGAACGCCGAGGCCGATCTGCAAAGCGCCATGTGGCAGGGAGGCGACAGCCGTCTGGCGGACATTTTCGACGAATGTCTGGCGGCGGTGGGTAAGCCGGTGAATGCCCTGACCAAAAAGGACCGGATGAAGATCATTGCGCTCCTGGACCAGAAGAACGCCTTTTCCTTCCGGAAATCGGTGCCCTTTGTGTCCAAGCGGCTGCAAGTTTCCCGGTACACCATCTACAAATATTTAGGCGAACTGGCCGAGCAGGGAGAGCAGGGCTGAAGGCTTCTTCCGGCAGCGCCTTGAAAGAAAGGAATGTTTTTTATGCAGCAGCGTATCGACGCTTATTTCAACGACCCGGCCCGCCGGGCCCAGCTCATCGCCGCCATTTCCCGTCTGGTGGCGGTGAAGAGCGTCCGTGAGGACGCCGCCCCCGGTCAGCCTTACGGCCCCGGTCCCGCCGCCGCCCTGGCGGAGGGCGTGGCGCTGGCCAGGGAGATGGGTTTTCAGGCGGAAAACCTGGAAAACTATGTGGCCACCGCTGACCTGAACGACAAGGACACCGCCCTTCACATCCTGGGCCACCTGGACGTGGTGGGCGAAGGCAAGGGCTGGGATACCGATCCCTACACCTGCGTGGAAAAGGACGGGATGCTCTACGGCCGCGGCGTGTCGGACGACAAGGGCCCGGTGGTGTGCGCCCTGATGGCCATGCAGGCCATCCGCGATCTGGAGATCCCCCTCCAGCACAACGTCAAGCTCATCATGGGCGGCGACGAGGAAAGCGGTTCTTCCGATCTGGAGTGGTACTACGCCAACCATCCCTATGCCCCCTACACCTTCACCCCCGACGCCAACTTCCCCCTCATCAACATTGAAAAGGGCCACTATCGCCCCGACTTCGGCAAGAACTGGGCCAGCGAGAACGTGCTGCCCCGGGTGACCGAGCTGCAGGGCGGCTTCCGCACCAACGTGGTGCCCCCCGAGGCCAGCTGTGTGATCGCCGGTCTGGCGGCGGAGGACTTCGCCGGCCACGCCCGTCAGGTACAGGAGGAGACCGGCGCGGTCTTTACCCTCACCGACACTGCAGGCGGTCTGGCCATCCACTGCGCCGGACGCAACGCCCACGCCGCCTCTCCCGACGACGGCCTCAACGCCATTTCCGCTCTGCTGACTCTGCTGGCCCGGTTGCCGCTGGCCGACTGTGAGAGCACCCGCACCCTCAACGCCATGCACACCCTCTTCCCCTTCGGCGACAACCGGGGCAAGGCCCTGGGCATTGGTCAGGAGGACGAGGAGAGCGGCCCTCTCACCCTGAATCTGGCCCTTATGACCCTGACCGACACCGGCTTTACCGGCAAATTCGACGTGCGCTTCCCCCTGTGCGCCAACGAGGAAAACTGCAAAAACGCCTGTGAAGCCAGCTTCGCCCGCTACGGCATCGCCGTCACCGGCGACGCCGGCATGGTGCCTCCCCACCATGTCCCCGCCGACTCTCCCCTGGTGCGCACCCTGCTGGACTGCTACCAGGTCTACACCGGCGACACCGATGCAAAGCCCCTGGCCATCGGCGGCGGCACTTACGTCCACGACATCCCCGGCGGCGTGGCCTTCGGCTGCGAGTTCCCCGGCTTCGATCCCAGGATGCACGCCGCCAATGAGCAGGCCAGCGTGGAACAGCTCCTCACTTCCTGCAAGATCTTTACCATGGCCATCGCCCGTCTGTGCGGCTGAACCAATTCCATTTTTTCATAAAAATACCCCGGACCGTTTTGGATGCGGTCCGGGGTTGCTTTTTGCCGATATATATTTATATTATCTTCGTCAGAACGGCCCTCCGCGGGCGGCGGGGTTGGCCTACGCGGCCAGCGCCAGGCCCCGCAGCGTTAAGAAAATGTGCCAGTGGCACATTTTTAGCGTAGGCCGAGCGGCTATGCCGCGAGGAGGGAACCAAAGGCAGAAATGGGATACCCCCCTTTGCATTCCCCCAGGCGCCACAACGGTTACTTCTGCGCTGTGTAGGGGGCGGACACTGGCCGCCCCGTCTTTCCTTCCTGTAGGCCCCGCCGCCCTCGGCGGGGCAATCCTTCTCGTAGGGGCGCCATATATGGCGCCCGCCGTCCGGTTCTGCACAACTTACCAGGCGAGCGCTCTATGAAAGCTTTCTTTGCTTACTTTCTTTCTCGAAAGAAAGTAAGTTACTGAGTGATCCAGACCAGGTTTTTGTCGGTGACGAAGTTGGGGACGCTGTACAGGACCAGCGCCTGGTCGATGTCGTTGTCCTGGATATACTGGGACACCGAGAGCTTATAGTAGCGGGGGTCCACCAGGTGGATCTCGGAAAAATGGGCGGTGAGGAAAGGCACCAGGGAATCGGTATAGGAATCCCGGATGATCAGCAGCTTGGGGGCGTCGGTATTGGCCGTCTTCACCACGCCAAGGGGCTGGTTGCCACCCAGGAAGAAGGAATACTTGTCCTTCACTTCCAGGAAGCTGTAATCATAGAGGGAACGGGGCTCTTCCACCGGGTTGCCCTTCTGATCGTAGGTGTGAGACACCACAGAGATCCCGGTATCAGGGACGTAAATGTCGATCTGGTCGGGCTGCACCCAGCGCACGCCGGAAGAGGAAAACACCGTGCCGTAGAAAGAATCGGAGACGGTGGTCTTCTCATAGTCGGACAGGGGCACCGGAGTGATGCCCATGGCCTTCATGATCGCCTCATAGCCGTAATAAGCGCCCAGACTGGTCCAGTGATGGTCGGTGCGGTAATAGATCTCCTCGTCCTTGTGGGCCATCATGGCGCTGTACAAATCGATCTGATCGGCGCTGGTCACGGCAGAGGAGGCCTGATCTATAATTTCCTTCTGGCTGGCGTTGGGCGCGCCCTCGGGCAGGCGGTCGGCCCACACCTCGGCGGAGCCGGGAATCAGTCCAAAGGAGACCGGCACGCCGGCGTTCTGGGCAAACTGCTCCACATAGCTCAGATTGGTGCTCACCTGCTGGGCATCGGGGGCGTCAAAACGGGTGATCAGGGTGTCCTCCTTGCAGAAATACACGCCGTTGTTCTCCTGCTTGCCCATGAGTGCCTCCAGCCGGGCCTTGGCGCCCACCCAGAAGTCGCGGCCGATGAACTGATCGGTGGTGTAGGTCTCAAAGTCGCGCATAAACTGGCCGCTGGCCAGGGTCTTGAGACTCAGCTCAGGCCGCTGCTCCAGCACCCGGTTCTCCATCTGGGAGAACTCCTGATCGGGCGTGAGGGCGTTGGCGGTGAGGAACACGCCCAGGAAACAGCAAAAGAGCGCGGTGATGAAAATAGCGTATTTCTTGCTCATAACGAAAAAGTCCTCCTTTGTCAGAATCGGAAATACAGGAAGGGATTATAAGTGGCGTCTACCAGATAGGCCGTGCACAGCAGCAGTCCGCCCATGAGCAGCACCGGCAGGGCCACACGCAGGGCTTTCCGGCCGGACTGCCGCTCCTCCAGACCGCGCCACAGATTGCTCCACACAGGCACAGCCGCCAGAATGCCGATCACCAGGGTGGGCAGGTAAGAGCGGAGATAGTATCCAAAAGCGGGGTCGGCAAGACCGCCGCCGGCAGCGCCGAACATGGCCGCCAGATAGGACCGCATCTGTCCAAAATCCTCCACGGCAAAGATGGCCCAGCTCACCAGCACCACAAAGAGCGCATACACATGCTGCACAAAGGCGGGAAGCTTTTTCAGCCGCTCCAGCAGGAAGAATTTTTCGATGATGATGAGCACCGCAAAATAAAGACCCCAGAACATGAAGTTCCAGCTGGCGCCGTGCCAGATGCCGGTCAGCGCCCACACCACCAGCAGATTGATGAGGTGCCGTCCCTTGGACACCCGGTTGCCGCCCAGCGGAATGTAGACATAATCGCGGAACCAGTTACCCAGGGAGATGTGCCACCGTCTCCAGAACTCGGTGACCGATTTGGAGATATAGGGATAGTTGAAGTTGCGCATAAACTCAAAGCCCAGCATCCGGCCCATACCCACGGCCATATCGGAATAGCCGGAGAAGTCGAAGTAGAGCTGGAGGGAAAAGGCCAGGATGCCCAGCCAGGCCCCGGCGGTGGTCAGCTGATCCACCGGCATGGCCTTATAGGTATCCCAGAGCATGCCCAGGTTGTTGGCCAGCAGGACCTTTTTGGCCATGCCCACCACAAAGACCTGCACGCCGGAGGCAAACCGCTCTGGGCTGTGGGTGCGCTTCTCCAGCTGCCGGTCCAGGTCCTTATACTGGATGATGGGTCCGGCAATGAGCTGGGGGAAGATGGTGACGAAGGTACCGAAGGTCACAAAATTGCGCTGACAGTGTCCGTCGCCCCGGTAGACGTCCACGGTATAGCTCATGGTCTGGAAGGTGTAGAAGGAAATGCCGATGGGCAGCTCCAGCCCCAGCTTGGGCATAAAGGTCAGGCCCACCGCCTCCAGAGAACCGGCAATGAAGTCCCAGTACTTGAAGAAGAAGAGAATGGCCAAATTGATGACCACAGACGAGGCTACGGCGATCCGTGCCCCTTTGTCATTGTCCCGTTGTTTGCATCGCTCCACCACCAGACCCAGCAGATAGTTGATGGTGATGGAGGCCAGCATCACAAAGAGATAGACCGGCTCGCCCCAGCCGTAGAAAATCAGGCTGACGATGAGCAACGGCACGTTACGCCATTTCAGGGGCGTAACATAGTACAGAAAGAGAACGATGGGAAGGTACAGAAAGAGAAAATAAATGGTGGAAAAAATCAATCCATGTCACCTGCGTTCTTTGGCGGTATTACCGCCCGGAAAAGCAGGCGGCTTTCTGATTATATCAAATCAGTCTCACTTTGCATAGGTATTGAAGGCCGAAACTGCCTCGTCGGCCTGGTCGCTGATCACAAAGATTACATAGTTTCCGCTGGTCACCAGCTGATAATTCTGCACCAGCTCATACTGTTCGGGGAGGTACTTGCTCCACTCCTCGTCCAGAGCGTCCTGACGGGCTTCCAGAGCGGCCTTGACGGTATCCATCTTGCCGTCCTTCACCTCACCGATGAAGAATTCGGTGGCGGTGGTGTTCATAGCGGGCATCTTGCAGACATACTCCACCAGATCGGAGGCATTGATGCCGTAGATGGAGGAGAGCAGGGCGTCATTGACGGTGGTCATCATGGGCATGTCCAGAGCGGAGATCTCATTCCACACGGACTGCACCACCGAAGTCTCAGGGGTAGGCGCGGGAGTGGCAGTGGGCGCAGCGGTAGGCTTGGGAGTTGCGGTGGGCTTGGCAGTCGGTTTGGTGGTGGGGGCGGCGGAAGGCTTGGCAGAAGGTTTCGCGGAAGGGGTGGCGGTGGGCTTGGCGCTGGGCTGGGCGGAAGGGGTCTCCTCGGGCTGCTCAGAGGGCTGGATGCTCTCTTCGGGCTGCTGGCTCTCCTCCGGCAGGATGCTCTCCTCCGGCTGAGGGGTCACGCTCTCCGAGACGGCAGGCAGAGAGGCGCTTACGTCGGGGGTGGCGGTGGGCTGGGTGTCAGAGGCGCAGCCGGCCAGCAGAGCCGCGGACAGAAGGCCGGAAAGGGCCATGGCAAACAGTTTCTTCATAAAAAATTGCTCCTTTTATGTAAAGTCGTATCCGTTCCGGTATACGGCGGTCAGGCTCCTTCCCTTCCGCCGTATTCTTTGACGGCGGAGCAGGGGAAAAGTTCCCGCTCAAACGCAATTTTTCGTTTTTGTCATCCGGACGGCAAAAAAACCGCCGGGTTCTGTACCTGCTGCACAGAACCCGGCGTGGATTTTCTGTCTCATGCGCTTTTCTGTCCGGGAGAGGTCTCTTCTACGGTGGAATCCAGTGGGAGCACCATGGACATCCGGGTGCCCACCCCCTCCCAGGAGGTCACCTCCAGCCACCCGCCGTGGCGCTCCACGATCCACCGGGCAATGGACAGGCCCAGGCCTGTGCCTCCGGTCTGGCGGGTGCGGGACTGATCGGTCCGGTAGAACCGGTCAAAAATGTGGGGCAGGTCGTCGGCTCTCATGCCCTGTCCCTCGTCCTGCACCGACAAAATGGCCGCGCCGTCCCGTATCCCGGCAGAGAGGATGATCTTTCCACCGGCAGGGGTATACTTGACGCTGTTGTCCACCAGAATGCGCAGTGCCTGTTTGGTCAGGCCGATATCCGCCCGCACCGGCACCGGCAAGCTCCACTTTCCCTCAAAGACGTGGGTCTTGTCGATCATCTCGGTTTCGCGGAATACCTCGCCCGCCACTTCGGTCAGGTCGAAGAGCTCCAGCTCGATGTGCATGGAGTCGTTGTCTCCCCGGGCCAGGAACAAAAGCTGCTCCACCAGTTCTTTCATGGACGCCGCCTCCTGCCGGATGGCGTCGATGGCCTCCTGCCGGGTCTCCGGGTCATCCTTGCCCCAGCGGTCCAGGAGATTGGCATAGCCCTGGATGACCGCAATGGGGGTACGCAGCTCATGACTGGCGTCGGAGACAAAGCGCATCTGGGACCGATACGCCTCGTTGATACGGTCCAGCATGGCGTTGATGGCGGAAGCCAGGGTTTGCAGCTCCTTCTGGGTGCCCTTTACCGAGATCCGCTCGTCCAGATGGGTGGCGTTGATCTGATCCAGCTTTCCGGCCAGGGCACGCAGCTCTTCGGGGGACATCTGGTCGGCGTGGCCCAACCGGCTGGCAGCGGCGGCCAGTTCCTGAATGGGCCGGAGGGTTTTCCGGATGGTTCCGGCATTTTTGAAGAGGTTACAGATGAGGCTGATCACCTGACAGACCATCATGATCTGAAGGGCCGCCGTCATGACCCGCACCGGACCGTTGATGTCCAGGGTAATGGCATATGGCGTGCCGCTGCTGTCGGAGAGTTCCACCGTATAGGAAGCGCGGTTCACCGTCAGTCCGTCCGGGGTGAGTCCGCCGCCAAAATCAATGGTATGCTTTGCCTCTTCCAAGCCTTCCAGGGGCGTGAAGAAGGGGTAGTAAAACCCTTGGGTGGGACGGTCCAGGGCGGTCACGGTGTAATCTCCCGCCGCCATCCAGACCGTGGCCTCGGCGGAGGGCACTCCCCGCTCCTCCACCAGCGCGGCAATGTCGGCACACTGGTTTTCGCTCCACACCATCAGCCCGCCGAAGGCCAGCACCGAGAGAAGCAGATCCATAAACACATAGATCCCCAATAACCGGAGAAACAGCCGGGAATTGAGCCGCAGCACAATGGAGGACTTGATCCGTCCCACGGTGTTTTCCTTCTTTTGTCTGGACACGGAATATCCTCCCCCTTTCGGTTGCCTCACTGCCGGTTCAGCCACTGCTCCACCGGCGCAAGGGCCTCCGGCGCGACCCAGTTGGCCCCCTTTTTCATGGTCTCCAGCAGCAGCCGGGCGCGCGCGTCCTGGGCGGCCTTTTTCTCCATGGACTTGCCCATGGCGTTCATCATCAGGCGGTAGATCCCTTTGACCTTCTGGTGGTCATACCCGCCCCGAAGATAGAAAAAGGGCATCTCCTCCAGCCGGTTTTCCTTGCGAATGTGCGCCATAGTCTCCCCTTCTTCGGGGGCCATGCCTACCGCGCACACCGCCCGGACGTCATACTGTCTTCTGGCCCGTCCAAGCCCCTTGATTTTGCCGGCGCACACCCAGCCCAGATAGATCACCGCCGTCCCTTTGGGCAGGTGCTCCCGGATGTCGTTGGTGTCATAGGCCGGGATCCGGGACATCCGGGCCAGCATGGAGGCATACCGGGCGGTGAAACCGGTATGGGATGTATATAAAATGGCAGTGGGTCGATGCTGCATGGCAAATGCCTCCTTTTCTTCTCCCGCGCCGCATTGACACGGGAACATAATGGGGTTACACTGTACGCAAGAGCCGCTCTCAGCGGCAATTTTACGGAGGTGCTCAGTATGATAATTCCTTATAACACCATGGAAGAGGAACATTTCCCCAATTTCAAGGGCGGCGAAGGCGCTTTAGAGGCCAAGATGTTCTTTGACGGACTCAACCGCATCCTGCATGGGCGGCTGGTCCCCGGCGCCTCCATCGGGCTGCACACCCACGAGACGGGCAGCGAGATCATCTATATCCTCTCCGGTACCGGCAAGGTGCTCTTTGACGACGGAGAAGAGACGGTCACCGCCGGTCAGTGCCACTACTGCCCCAAGGGTCACACCCACAGTCTCATCAACAACAGCGACGCGGACCTGGTCTTCTTCGCCGTGGTGCCCGAGCAGTAAACTCAGCTCTCCCGCAGCACATAGCCCACGCCGCGGACGGTGTGGATGAGCTTGATGCCGAAAGGCTCCTCCAGCTTGGCCCGGAGAAAGCGGATATAGACGTCTACCGCGTTGGTCTCCCCCACATAGTCATAGCCCCACACATGGTCCAGCAGGGACTCCCGGGTGACCACCTTTTCCTTGTTCTCCAGAAGGTAGTGCAAAAGGTCGAATTCCCGCCGGGTCAGCTCCACCGGCGTCTCGCCCACCGTGACGGTGTGCCGCTCGGTGTCCATGGTGAGGACGCCGGCGGTGAGGAGCGCGCTGTGGTTTTGCACCGCCGTCCGTCCTTTGCGCAGGGCCGCCCGGATGCGGGCCAGTAATTCCTCGATGGCAAAGGGCTTTGTGATGTAGTCGTCGGCGCCGGAATCCAGCCCGGCCACCTTATCCACCACCGTGTCCCGGGCGGTGAGCATGATGACCGGCAGGTCGCTTTCCCGCCGCAGACGGCGCAGCACTTCCATTCCCGACAGAGCGGGCAGCATGATATCCAGTAAAACCAGGTCAAAATTGCCGGAGAGCGCCTTTTCCAGGCCGCTCCGTCCGTCAAAGGCTTTTTCCACTTCATAGCCCTCATAGCGCAGCTCCAGCTCCACCATGCGGGCCAGTTTTTCCTCATCCTCCACCAGAAGGATCCGCTCTGCCATATTCTTCCCCCCTGAGTCCGGCCCTATGGCCGGGCTTTTTTATGTTTTTCCGCCGCTCCGCCGGACCTGGTCCTTCATGTCCTCCACGGTGTCCGACATACTGTTCATGGCGTCGTTCAGGTCCTTGCGGCCCAGATCGGGGCCGGAAAACTGATACCGGCACCCCAAAAAGAGTCCCATGATGAGTAACGGCACCGTGATATAAAAGACACAGATCACCGCAATGATGAGGATGAGCAGCGGCATGGAGGTCAACAGCTTTCCCTGCCGCCATACCTCGAAGCGGTTATGGGTGGACGGGTCCAGGGCATGGAAAAGAGCGCTGAACAGCTCCTTGACGCTCTCCCATAACCCGTTCCATCCGCCGCTCCGGGTCCCTTGCGCCTCATTATATCCGGCCGTCTCTTTTCCGGGCGCGGAGGGCGGTATGTTAGCCCCCGGACGGGTGGAGTAGGTCCCGCCGCTTCCCGGCGTCCTGGTCTTTCCCCGCCGCTCCAGATCAATGAGAGCGTCCAGCAAATCGCCGTTGCTGCGCTCCAGCGCCGCCTTGGCCTCTTCATAGGTGACGTCCGCCTTTTCCCGCAGACGTTCCACATCTTCCAGCGTAACCGCCATTTCTCGAAACTCCTTTCACCCGCGTTTCTTTGCTACCAGTATAGCCGCACAAGAACAAACAGGCATTGGAAGCAGGTTAAAAGCACATTAAAAATTTCACGTTACCGTCATTGTACCCCATGGATACCGGCGGCGCAAGGGGAAAAGAAAGGGGCGCAGCCGTTGGGCTGCACCCCTTGAGAGGATGTGATTTACTTTTCGTAAAGGGCCTGGGCGATGTTGAGGGCATGGTCCAGAATACGCTCGATATCCGTGAGGATCTCGCTGTACAGGATGCTCACCTCGGGATCGGTCTTGCCGGCCCGCATACGCTTGATCTGGGCGGTGCGGTAACGGCTGTTCTTGTCGTCGCTGTCCGCCTCCAGCACGGCCACAGTGGCCAGATTGCGCTTTTTCTCGGCCTCTCCCTCTTCGGTGAAGTCGATGGCGCCCAGCGCGTGGGTGGCAAGAGTGCGCAGCTTCACCAGCTCTTCGGTGGTCTCCTCGTCCATGTACAGGTTCCGCTTCTCCAGCTGCTGGAGATACTCGGCCATGTTCATGGCGTGGTCGCCGATGCGCTCGATGTTGCCGCAGACGATGAGCAGACGGTTGAGCCGGTCGGAATCGGTCTCCGACATCTCGCGGATGGAGATGTGGCTGACGCAGCGGGTGATCTCGGCGTTGTTCAGGTCGATCTGGTCTTCCTGCTTGGCCACTTCCTCCAGCTTCTTCTGGTCCCGATCCAGCAGGGCGTCAAAGGCCATTTCCACGTTCTTGCAGGCCATCTGGAACATGACGTTTTCCTGCTTCTTCAGGTCGCTCAGGGCGATGGAGGTGGAGCCCATGCGCACGGAGTCGGCGAAGCTGTGCTCCTTGCCGTTCTCGCCCTTATCGGGCAGGATGCGGCAGGCAGCGGCAGCCAGCAGGTTACCGGCGGGCAGCAGAATAGCGGTGGTGACCACGTTGAAGATCACATGGGTAATGGCGATTTGGCTGACCACGTTGCCGGGGATCAGGTTCTGAATCAGGGAGACAAAGGGGGTGAAAATGCAGATCAGGGTAAAGATCACCGTACCGATGACATTGAACATCAGGTGGATGACGGTGGTGCGCTTGGCGTTGAGATTGCCGCCCAGCGCAGCGATGACGGCGGTGATGCAGGTGCCGATGTTCTGTCCAAAGAGGACGTAGACGGCGCTGTCCAGACCGATGACGCCGGTGCTGGCCAGGGCCTGAAGGATGCCGATGCTGGCCGAAGAACTCTGGATGATGGCGGTAAAGACCGCGCCTACCAGGATGCCCAGCAGCGGGTTGGCGGAGAAGCGGGTGAGCAGATCGATGAAGGGCTGATACTCCTGGAGGGGCGCCATGGAGGAGCTCATCAGCTCCATGCCGATGAAGAGGATGCCCAGGCCGGCGATGATCTGTCCGACGCAGGTCACCTTCTGGCTCTTCTTCATCATCATGATGACTACGCCCACAAAGGCAATGATGGGGGCAATCAGGCCAATGTCCAGCGCGATGAGCAAGCCGGTCACCGTGGTTCCGATATTGGCGCCCATGATGACGCCCACGGCCTGGCCCAGGGTCATCAGCCCGGCGTTGACGAAGCCCACCACCATGACGGTCGTGGCCGATGAGCTCTGGATGACGGCGGTGATGCCGGCGCCCACCAGCATCCCCAGGAAACGGTTGGAGGTCAGCTTTTCCAAAATGGATTTTAGTCGGTCGCCTGCGGCCACTTCCAGGCCGCCGCTCATCAGCTGCATGCCATAGAGGAACAGGGCAAGGCCGCCGAAGAGCATGAAAATGTCTTCTAACTGCATTTCTCTCTTTCTCCTTCTCGGCCGGGCAGGACCGGCATCCCGATTTTGTAAAAAATGGGTATTGTCTTTGTATTTCTTTTGTAAAATACCTGCGTCTTAATTATTACAAATTTTCCCCATTCCTGCAATCCCTTTTTCTCGGACAAAAGAGAGAATTTTTTCCCTGTGGGAAGAACAGTTCTGTAGGTTCAGTCCTCCCCGCCGGAGGGCTGGCCGCCTCTGGGCTTGTCCAGCGGGTCGATCCACCCCGCCATTTCGGCGGGCAGCGCCTCCCGCACCGCCACGCAGCGGCAGATGGGCATTCCCTGATGGTGGAATTTCTCTTCATAGTCGGTCATGATGCCGCAGACGCCGTCCCTGTGCAGGTCGCGGGTGACCTGCTCCAGCCGGAAGCCCGCCTTGGGAAACTGAAAGAGGGACCACTCAAACAGGTCCTGATTGTCGGTCTTCATATGGATCTCGCCCTTTTCCGGCAGGATCTGCCGGTAACGCATCAAAAAGTCCGTGTGGGTCAAACGGCGCTTGGCGTGGCGGTTGGAGGGCCAGGGATCGCTGAAATTCAGGTAAATGCGGCTGACCTCGCCGGGCGCGAAGTACGCGGGCAGACGCTCGGCATCGGCGTCGATGAAGCGGACATTGGCAATGCCCTGCTCATTGGCCCGCTCCATGGCAATGACCATGGCGTCGGCCACCCGCTCGATGGCCACGAAAAGCACGTCCGGCTCCGCCGCCGCCGTCTCTACCGTAAATCGTCCCTTGCCGCAGCCGATCTCCAGACGAATCTCCCGGGCCTCCGGCATTTCGTCTTTCCAATGGCCCCGCATGGACGCCGGGTCGGGGATGAGCATGGCGGCACAGCGCTCCATCCGGGGCGCCAGGTTGGGTTTTTTTCTCATTCTCATGGTTTTGGTTCACCTCACGGTCATCATACCATATGCCATGCCCGGCGTAAACCGCTTTACTTGCTTTTTGACCGCTTCTCAATGGCCCAGGCCCCCCATCCGGCCAGACAGCCCAGGACCGGCGGCACGCACCAGATGCCAAAGAAGAACCAGGCCATCAGATACCATTCCGCCGTGCTGAGGAACCAGAGCCCCACCAGTACCAGTGGCAAAAGGGGCAGGAGGATCCGCCAGCGGAGCTTTGCCGTCCGGCACAGCAGCCACTCCAGGAAAAACATGGGGACAAAGTGGAAGTAGAGCAGCAAAAACTGATGCCACGGCGGAATATTTAAGGGAAGATCTGCAAAAGCAACATAGAAGCTCACGGCGTACACTACAAAGGACAAGAGGAAGAGGAGCAACAAAATCCGATTGCGTTTTTCTTTCCAGGTTTCCATGGTAACACCTCCTTGGTTACGCTGCATCCGGTTTTTTATCCTTCCAAAGCCGCCCTGCCAGCGCCCCCAACGTGAAGAGGACCGGCGGACACAGGCAGCAAAGGGCCGTGATGGCAGTCCGGCTCAGGGTGTGGACGCCGTCATAATAGGCCACGTCGTAAGTGCCCAGCACCACGCAGGCGGGCAGATCGAGCCGTCCCAGTACCATCCCCGCCGCGGAGTCCATCACTCGTTCGGTGTATCCGGCCATATAGTTCCCGCCGTATTCCGCCGCCCACTGGGCGTCCCGGGCGTCCAGCGCCAGGCACCGGCTCAGTCCCAGCGCCAGAAAAACAAGCGTCAGAATCAGGCACCATATCAGCAGCCAGCCCGCCGACGGGCGGCGTTTTTTCCCCCACAGGAAGCTCAAAATCAGATAGGAGGCCGCCAACAGGGCCACATAGCCCCAGATGGGCAAAAACCGGATGCCGTACGGGTAGAGCACCCCCAGCGTTCCCAAGAGGATGACTCCCAGCACCAACGCGCTCTGCACGGCGAAAAATCCACACACCGGCTGCCAGAAGGGGGGCAGCTCCGGCCAATGGGGACGGCTCTTCCGGGCATAGAGAATGGTGGGAACGAGAAAGCCCGCCATCCACACGCCCCACACCACGCAGTCGATCCAGGGAGAGAAACTGAGAAAGCCGCTTCCATCATCCCAGCCCGGCACACCGGCCCACAGAACCGCCGCCAGATTGTACGCGCCCACAAAAAAGAGGATCAAAAACACCCAGAAGGCCCGGTGACGCACGCCCGCCTGCTTGGTTTCATCCCGCTCCCGCCGGAGAAAAACTCCGATCCCCTCACCGACGGCGGTAAAGAGCACGCCCACCACTGCCATATAAAGGGCGCTGTCGTTCAATAGACCCAGGGCAAAGACCGTCAGGCACACGGCGCACAGCAGGAGATACAAAGGGCAAAACCCCTGTCGCTTACCCAGGGCCACGCCGGAGGCGATACTGCCCAAAGGCAGGAGGAGGCAGGGATAGATCAGGGCGGTGAGGGCCGGGACCACCTCGCCGGTGAGCCGTTCCGCGCCGCAGAGTGCCGCGGGCAGGAGGAGATAGATCAGGATACCCACCGGCACAAAGGGCAGTGTCTCCTTCCATCGGAGGGGCGTGGGGGCGCTCCGGGCAAGGCCCAGCTTTTCCCGGATGGCCTCTAATTCCATCCACCAGCCCGCATAGCGGGAGAGCCAGATGGTCAGGTAGCCGGCGGTATACAGTCCCACCCACAAAAGAACGCTGTCCCAGCGGTAGAGGTGGGAGAGAAACACCACGGCTCCCACAAAAAGTACCATGGAAATGAGATAGTGCAGCACCGAACGTCTGGCCACAGACCGTCCGTCGTCGGCAAAGGGCAAGGTGGACACTCCCACCGACGCGCCAAAGGCGGTGGCAAGGAAGATGCCGTACCAGTGATACACCGTCCAGATACCGTCTCCCAGACTGAAGAGCACACCCACGCCGGTCCCCAGTACGCCGCCGATGAGAATGCGGATCAGCCACGCTTTTTTCCGCTCGTTCATGGTTTTCCCTCCTTTCAAAGGTCCAGGGCTTCTTTGATCTTTTTCACATAGCGTCGGGAGACGTAAACCTTTGTTCCGCCCTCCAACGTCATACAGATGGTACCGGTGAGAGACAGATCCAGCCCGGTCACCTTCCGTAAATTGACGATCTCCGAGTGGGAGATGCGGACGAAGGTATGGCGGTCCAGCTGCTCTTCCAGCTCATAGAGCCGCTGTTCCACCGTCCAGACGCCGGCGCCGGTCTGGGCCTTCACCAGCTTCTGCTCCCCGTAAAAGCGGAGCACCTCTTCCGGGGCAAGAAACACCGCCTGCTCCCCCTGCCGGGCGGTGAGCAGTCCGCTTTTCTGCCGGGATAACGCCCTGGCCAGGGCTTCCACCTCCGGCGTCCGCTCCGCCGCTTCGATGACCACCGCCGGTTCCCTCCGCTCGGGTACGATGCGGATCTCTACCTTCATCCCTCTCCCTCCCTTCTGCCCTCAGTATAAGGAAAAAAAGACCGTCCGTCCACACATTCGGGACAGACGGTCTTTTCTCACGGACAGTCGGACTCACTGGAGCAGGTCGGGGCCGGGCAGGTCCATCTGACGCTTTCGTCCGGCCGACCAGGCCAGCTTTTCGGCCAGCGCCTGGTCGTCGCCCTGGGCCAGCACCTGACGGTAGGCCTGCAAGTTGGCTTCCAGCCGGTCCACCGCTTCTATCAGCGCCGGACGGTTCATGGAGAAGAGCTGGGTCCACAGCCCCACATCCAGCGCCGCCACCCGGGTACAGCCGCGGAAGGAGGAGCCCTCAAAGCCCCGGCACTCAAAGAGCTTTTCGTCGTCGCAGACGCTGACGGCGATGATGTGCATCATCTGGCTGGTATAGGCGATCATGGCGTCGTGGGCCTCCGGGGTGGTGGGGCACACGTCCCGGCAGCCCAGATGGTCCGCCATGCGGCCCATCAGGTCCATGTGTTCCTTGGTGCTCTCCTTTCGGGGGGTGAGGATCAGGTGGGAGCCCTGGAACATCTCCCCAAAGGCGTGTTCCACGCCGGAAAATTCGGTACCCGCCATGGGGTGACAGCCGATGAAATCCACCTCGGGGGGCAGACATTTGGCCGCTTCCATCACGGCGGTCTTGACGCCGCACACGTCGGTGACCAGAGAGCCGGGCTTGAACCGGTCCTTGAACTGCTCCAGATAGCGGACGATTCCCTTGGGATGGAGGGCAAGAATGGTGACGTCGGCCTGGGGAATGACGGCGTCGGGGTCGTCGGTGACCCGGTCGCCCACTCCGTGCTCCCGGGCAAAGCGCAAGGTCGGCTCGGAGACGTCCACACCCACGATCTCGTAGCCCTCAAAGCCTTTCAGGCCCAGCGCCAGAGAGCCGCCGATGAGACCGAGACCCACAATGACAATGGTCTTCTTGTCCATCTCTTACACCTCCCGGCCCACGGCCTGGGCGATGGGGACCAGTTTATCCATCACGTTCTGGAACTGCTCGGGGGTGATGGACTGCGCGCCGTCACACAGGGCGTTTTTGGGGTCGTTGTGGACCTCGATGATGAGGCCGTCCGCCCCGGCGGCCACCGCCGCCATGGCCATCCGCTCCACCATCCAGGCCTTGCCGCAGGCGTGGGAGGGGTCCACCACCACCGGCAGGTGGGACAGCTGCTTCACCGCCAGCACGGCGGACAGGTCCAGGGTGTTGCGGGTGAAGGTCTCAAAGGTGCGGATGCCACGCTCGCAGAGGATGACGTTCTGATTGCCCCCGGCCATGATGTACTCGGCGGACATGAGCCACTCTTCGATGGTGGAGGAGAGGCCCCGCTTGAGCAAAATGGGTTTATTGGTCTCCCGGCCCAGCTTTTTGAGGAGGTCGAAGTTCTGCATATTCCGGGCCCCCACCTGGATCACGTCCACGCACTCCTGGAAGAGGTCGATGTACTCGGTGCTCATGATCTCGGTGACCACCGGCAGGCCGGTCTCCCTGCGGGCGCGGCGGAGCAGCTCCAGCCCCTCGCACTCCAGCCCCTGGAAGGAGTAAGGAGAAGTACGGGGCTTGAACGCGCCGCCCCGCAGGGCGCAGGCCCCGCTCTTCTGCACTTCTTTGGCGATGCCCACGATTTGATTTTCACTCTCCACCGAACAGGGTCCGGCGATGACGGCCAGCTTTTTGCCGCCGATGGCCGCCCCGTTGGGCAGGGAGATCACGGTATCATCCGGGTGGTATTTGCGGTTGGCCTTCTTGTACGGCTCGCTGACCCGCATGACCCGCTCCACGCCGGGCAGCTGCTCCAGCATCTCCTGGTCAATGTTGGCGGCGTTACCCTCCGCGCCCAGGATGGTGGTCTCCGAGCCCTTGGAGACCATCACGTTGACCCCGCCGGCCTTCATAGCGGCAATGGCTTCCTGAAGCTGCTGGGCGGTAAAATCCGGTTTCATAATGACGACCATGGTAAAATTCCTCCTTGACGGTGCGGGAAAACAGAAAAAACCGCGGCGGCCCAATGGGCTGCCGCGGTTCCAGGTTCCCAGATATCACATTGGGGGCTTGGACCTTTCCTGACAGGCCGTTATGGGCACGAACCATCGCCGGTGCTGACATAATAGCAACGGTAATAGTCGTATCCATAAGCAAAGCGGCTGGTCATGGTCCGTGTCCTCCCCTCTTTTGACGTTATCGCAACTTTAGCACTTTTTGGTGGTAAAGTCAAGAGGGAATTTTTCAGTCCTGCCGGTCCTGATAGATGCCGGTGGAGAGGTAGCGCTCGCCGGTGTCGGGCAGGACGGCCACGATGGTTTTGCCTGCAAACTCCGGCCGCTGGGCCAGGGTACGGGCCGCCCAGGCCGCCGCGCCGGAGGAGATGCCCACCAAAAGGCCCTCGGTGCGGGCCAGCTTCCACGCCGCGGCGCAGGCCTCCTCGCCGGGGACGGTGAAGACCTCGTCGATGACGCTCCGGTCCAGCACGCCGGGCACAAAGCCCGCGCCGATGCCCTGGATGCGGTGGGGTCCGCCCTTGCCCCCCGACAGCACGGGAGATTCGGCAGGCTCCACGGCGATGATCTTGATGTTGGGGTTATGCTCCTTGAGGTAACGGCCCGCTCCGGTGAGGGTGCCGCCCGAGCCCACGCCGGCCACCAGCACGTCGATGGTCCCCTCGGTGTCCCGCCACAGCTCGGGGCCGGTGGTCTCATAGTGGGCCTTGGCGTTGGCGGGGTTGTTGAACTGGTCGGGCATCCAGGCCCCAGGGGTGGAATCCAGCAGCTCCTTGGCCTTGGCGATGGCGCCGCCCATGCCCTTGGCCCCTTCGGTGAGGACCAGCTGGGCGCCCAGAGCGGAGAGAAGGGCGCGGCGCTCGGCGCTCATGGTCTCCGGCATGGTGAGGATCACCCGGTAGCCCAGTACCACCGCCTGCCAGGCCAGTCCCACGCCGGTGTTGCCGCTGGTGGGTTCGATGATGACCCCGCCGGGCTTGAGCTTGCCGCACGCTTCGGCGTCCCGGATCATGTAAAGCGCGGCCCGGTCCTTGGCCGACGAGAGGGGATTGAACGCTTCCACCTTGGCCAGTACGTTGGTACCCGGCGCATACCGCCCCAGACGCAGCAGCGGGGTATTGCCCACCAGGGCGGTGAGATCGTTGGCAATGTGCATTGTGATGCCTCCTTCTGTTTGGTTGCACCCAGTATAACACCTATTTTCCCACCTGTCCAGTGGGAATTTTCAGCCCCTTGCTTTTTCCGGGCGCTTTGTATATACTGGGTAGGATTCCGATCATTCTAAATTGAGATGAACATGTTTCAGGAGGATTTTTTCAATTATGGACACCATTCCCTTGTGTCTGCCCCTGGTGCTGGACGGCGCCACCGGCAGCGAACTTCTGCGCCGCGGCATGCCCGCCGGCGTATGTACCGAACAGTGGGTGCTGGAGCACCCGGAAACGCTGCTGGAACTCCAGCGCGCCTATGTGGAGGCCGGCGCTCAGGTGCTGCTGGCCCCCACCTTCGGCGCCAATGCCCTCAGACTCAAGGCCCACGGCCTCGCCGACGCGGTGGCCGACTATAACCGCCGACTGGTGGCCCTCACCCGTCAGGCCGCAGGTCCCTCCGTGCTGGTGGCCGGCGACCTGGCCCCCACCGGCAAGCGTATCCTTCCCTTTGGCCACGTCTCCTTCGAGCGCTTGGTGGAGGTCTACACCCAGCAGGCCGCCGCTCTGGAGGAGGCCGGGGTGGACCTCTACGTCATCGAGACCATGGTCTCCATGGCCGAAGCCAGAGCCGCCGTGCTGGCCGTCCGGTCGGTGTCACAAAAACCGGTGCTGGTCACCTTCACCTGTGACGACGACGGCCGCACCCCCTACGGCACCGACGTGCTGGCCGCCCTCATCGTCATGCAGGGCATGGGGGTGTCCGCCTTTGGCATCAACTGCTCCGAAGGCCCCGCCGTGGTCGCTCAGCAGCTGGAACGCCTGACCCCTTACGCTTCCATTCCCCTCATTGCCAAGCCCTCTGCCGGGCTGCCTGACGCCCAGGGCGCCTATCCCTGCTCCGCCGCTGATTTCGTTGCCGCCGTGCCCGCCATGGCCCAGGCCGGGGTACGCCTCTTCGGCGGCTGCTGCGGCGCAGGTCCCGACGTGATTGCTTCCCTCCGCCAGGCGGTTGGGCAGGTGGACTTCTCTTCCTTCACCCCCCCGGAGCATGACCCAGACGTCATCCCCTGCGCCAGCGAGACCGAAGCCCGCTTCATCACCCCAGACGTGGACGTGGGCGAGACCATCGAGTGCACCCCCGACCTGCTGGAGGACATTCTGGAGGCCGAGGAGGACTGCCCCCAGGGCGCGCTGAAGATCGCCATTCTGGAGGAGGACGACCTGGCCCTCTTTGCGGAAAACCAGTACGCCGTCAAAGACGCCCTGTGCCTCTGGTCGGACGTGCCCGAGCTGCTGGAAGGCGCCCTGCGGGTCTATCAGGGCCGCGCCTTCTGGGACGGCACCGGCGAGCTGGAAGAGGATTTTCTGGCGTCCATGCGGGAAAAATACGGCCTGGTGCTCCTTTGATTTGACAGCCTGCAATCCCACGCACGGCATGAGAAACAGCCCTTCCGTCCCCCGATTTTGGGGGACGGATTTTTTTCCTCTTGTCCAAATTGCCAATTGACGAACCCGGTGGTTTTGTTTTACCATAGAGTCCGCCGAATTGTGCCGGAACACAATATCTTGTGGGTCCATTTTTTTAGACTACAAAATCCCGGATGTTTCCCGGGGAGAGAGGAGCACTGATTTTCATGACGGTCAGTTCCATTCGCAAGCGTGACGGACGTCTGATGGCTTTCCACGAGGAGAAGATCGCTTCCGCCATTGGCCGGGCGTTCCACGCCTCCTACACCGACGGTCTGGACCAGGAGGAGGCCGCCCAGCGTCTGGCCGACCAGGTCTGTTCCATTCTGGACCGGGAAGGAGAACCGGAGCCTGACGTGGAGCACATCCAGGATCTGGTGGAACAGGTCCTGATGGACAACGGTTACGACCAGACCGCCAAAGCCTACATCCTCTACCGGGAAGAGCGCAGCCGCGCCCGGGAGATGAATACCCGTCTCATGAAGACCTATGAGGACATCACCTTCTCCAAGGCCAAGGATTCCGACATCAAGCGGGAAAACGCCAACATCGACGGCGACACCGCCATGGGCTCCATGCTCAAGTTTGGCTCCGAGGGCGCCAAGCAGTTTTACGACATGTTCGTCCTCAACCCCGACCATGCCCGGGCCCACCGGGAGGGCGACATCCACATCCATGACCTGGACTTTCTGACCCTCACCACCACCTGCTGCCAGATCGACATCAAAAAACTCTTCCACGGCGGCTTTTCCACCGGTCACGGCACCCTGCGGGAGCCCAACGACATCGCCTCCTATGCCGCTCTGGCCTGCATCGCCATCCAGTCCAACCAGAACGACCAGCACGGCGGACAGGCCATCGTCAACTTTGACTACGGCATGGCCGACGGCGTGCGCAAGACCTTCCAGCGCCTCTACCGGCAGGATATGGCCCGCGCCCTCACCCTGCTGTGCGACCTGCCCGACCCCGAGCAGACGCTGAAGGAGATCATGGCCCGGATCAAGGAGGAAACCGGCCTTTATCCCACGCTGGAGGGCTGCGAAGCCTACTGCAAGGTGGAAAAAGAGGTGCTGGTGGAGCGCTTCGGCCACGCCGACGAGATCGAAAAGGCCCAGAAGTTCTCTCACGTCCGCGCCGTGAAGGAGACCGACCGCGCCACCTATCAGGCCATGGAAGCCCTCATCCACAACCTCAACACCATGCACTCCCGGGCCGGCGCTCAGACCCCCTTCTCCTCCATCAACTACGGTATGGATACCTCTCCCGAAGGCCGCATGGTGATGAAGAACATCCTTCTCACCACCGAGGCCGGTCTGGGCGGCGGCGAGACCCCCATCTTCCCCATCCAGATCTTCCGCGTCAAAGAGGGAGTCAACTATAATCCCGGCGAGCCCAACTACGATCTCTTCCAGCTGGCCATCCGCTGCTCGGCCAAGCGGCTCTTCCCCAACTTCTCCTTTATCGACGCCCCCTTTAACCTCCAGTACTACGATCCCAAGCGTCCCGAGACCGAGATCGCCTACATGGGCTGCCGTACCCGGGTCATCGGCAACGTCTGCGACCCCAGCCGTGAGATCTGCAACGGCCGCGGCAACCTGTCCTTCACCACCATCAACCTGCCCCGTCTGGCCATTCTGGCCAACGGCGATCTGGACGTCTTTTTCTCCAGCCTGGACAAGATGATGGATCTGTGCGTGGACCAGCTGCTGGAGCGCTTTGAGATCCAGTGCCGCAAGCACGTCTATAACTTCCCCTTCCTCATGGGACAGGGGGTGTGGCTGGACTCCGACAAGCTCCATTGGGAGGACGAGGTGCGCCAGGTGCTGCGCCACGGCACCCTGTCTGTGGGCTTTATCGGCCTTGCCGAGACCCTGGTCTCCCTGATGGGGGTCCACCACGGTCAGAGCGCCGAGGCCCAGGCCCTGGGTCTGCGCATCATCAGCCACATGAGAGAGCGGATGGACCAGGAGAGCGAAAAGCGCAACCTGAATTTCTCCCTGCTGGCCACTCCGGCGGAAGGCCTCTCCGGCCGCTTCATCCGCATGGACAAGGAGCGCTTCGGCGTGCTGCCCGGCATCACCGACCGGGAGTATTACACCAACTCCTTCCATGTCCCCGTCTACTTCCCCATCTCCGCCTATGACAAGATCCGCATCGAGGCCCCCTATCACGCCCTCACCAACGCCGGTCACATCAGCTACATTGAGATGGACGGCGACCCCACCGACAATCTGGAGGCCTTTGAAAAGGTCATCCGCTGCATGAAGGAGAGCGGCATCGGCTACGGCTCGGTCAACCATCCGGTGGACCGGGACCCGGTGTGCGGCTTCTCGGGCATCATCGGCGACCGCTGCCCCGGCTGCGGCCGCACCGAAGCCGACGGCGTGCCCTTTGAGCGCATCCGCCGCATCACCGGCTATCTGGTGGGCACCCTGGACCGCTTCAACAACGCCAAGCGGGCCGAGGAGCGGGACCGGGTCAAGCACGGTATCTGATTTTTTCTGTTTTTTCAAACTTTTTTCTTTTTCAGTGCGTCCAAGGCATATCTGCCCTGGACGCACTTCCCTTTTCCTCCACTTGAGGGTCATTTTGCTCTGGGAACGAGGTATTTGTTCATTCAAATTCCATTATTATACCATTTGGGGCCTTGCTTTGATTATCTGTTATAAAAAGAAGTTCCGATATATGAAACATTTGCTTGCTTTTTCGACACATATGCATTATAATGTTGATTCCGAATGGGCGCGCTCCCTATATGTGGGAAAGGAGGAAACGACGTGCAGACACTGTGTATGGATACCTGGTCCCGCCGGACTCAGTACGCATTTTTCGCCTCCATGAGCGATCCCTTTTATACCCTGACCTTTCCAGTGGAAGTAGGTCCTCTGCTTTCCTATACCAGGAGCAAGCAGTGCTCTTTTTACCGCGGTATGGTGTGGTGCGTCACCAAGGCCATGGAGAAGACCGAGGCCTTTCGTTGGAAAGACCGGAACGGCACCATCGTCCTCCACGATACCCTGATCCCCAGCTTTACCGATCTCCATCCGGGCAGCGATACCTTTCACATCACCACCGTGGAGGCGGGAGACGACATGGAGGACTTCTGCCGCCGGGCGGCCCAAACAAGCGCCGCGCAGACGGAATTTCTTTCCCCTTCTCCCTGGCCGGAAGATCAGCTCATCTATTTTACCTGTCTCCCCTGGTTTCCGGTGACTGCCCTGAAAAACGAGCGGGATCTGGACCCGGGCGACTCCATTCCCCGGGTGGCCTGGGGCAAATATGAGCCCCACGGACAGGGGGTAAGGCTGCTGCTCTCTCTGGAGCTCAATCACCGGCTGATTGACGGCGTCCATGTGGGACAGTTTTATCAGGCCCTTTGCGCCCAGATTTCCCGATGGGAGGGATTGAGATGAAAATTGCCGGTACGGTTTCCGACTCCATTGTGGATGGTCCCGGCCTTCGCTTCACTGTCTTCACCCAGGGCTGTCCCCATCACTGCCCGGGATGCCACAATCCCGAGACCCACGACCCCAACGGCGGGCAGGTCCGCTCCGTAGAGGAACTGGCACAAATGCTCTCCGCCAATCCCCTCATTGATGGACTCACTCTGTCGGGCGGCGACCCCTTTTTGCAGGCGGAGGAGTGCGCCGCGCTGGCGGCGCTGGCCCACGATATGGGCAAAAACGTCTGGACCTATACCGGATACACCTGGGAGACTCTCTCCGCCGCCGGACGGCCGGACTGGGACGCCCTTCTGGCCCAGACCGATGTGCTGGTGGACGGTCCTTTTGTGGAGGCGCTGAAATCGTACAGCGCCACCTTCCGGGGCAGCTCCAACCAGCGGCTCATTGACCTGCGGGAGACCCGCCGGACCGGACAGCTGGTGCTCTGGACCCGTCCCGATCCGCTGTCCCATTTTACCGTTCCATTCTCCTGATTTTCCTGGGAAGAAAGGAGCCTTGCGATGGATCTTTCTGCATTTGAAGCCCGCTGGACCGGTCATGTCCCCAAACCCATGGGCAATGGTGGCTCCTTTGCGGTACTGGTACCGCTGGTCCGGCAGAAAACCGGGCTGTCTCTCCTTTTTGAGGTTCGCGCCTCCTCCCTCCACCAGCAGCCCGGTGAGGTCTGCTTCCCCGGCGGTCGGATGGAAGCGGGCGAGACCCCCGTCCAATGCGCTCTGCGGGAGACCGAAGAGGAACTGGGGCTTTCTCCTGAACAGGTCCGGGTCATCGGGCCCATGGACTTTCTGGTCCATCAGAGCGGCTTTTTGCTCTATCCGGTGCTGGCCGAGGTGAACGAAGAAGCCCTCTCCCATCTGACCCTCAGTCAGGCGGAAGTGGCCGAGACCTTTCTGGTACCGGTGGACTGGTTTCTCTCCCATCCGCCGGAGCGGTATGTGTGCCGCATGATCCCCCAGCTGCCCGACGGTTTCCCCTATGAACGTATCGGCTTCCCCCAGGGCTATCCCTGGCGGCAGGGCAAGGCCGACGTGCCCATCTATTCCTGGCCGGAGCATCCCGTGTGGGGCATCACGGGGCGCATCGTGGCCCAGCTGCTGGACCAATGAGCCGCACGGAATTTCTGCCCCCCTATCGGTACACCCTGCCCGAAGGCTGCTTCCCGCTGGGGCGGGACAGTCTGGCATTGGGGGAGTTTGTCACGGTCCGTCCCCGGCAGAAGGTCTGCGACCTGGGCTGTGGAGGCGGGCTGCTCCTCCTGCTGCTCTCCCGCCGGGCGGAAGGTCTGGCGCTCCACGGCGTGGAGCTGGACCCCGTGGCGGCTCAGGCTGCCCGGGATAACCTGACCGCCAACGGTCTGGAAGGCCAAATTCTCACCGGCGATCTCCGCCTCCTCCCCTACCCCGCCGGCAGTTTTCCACTGGTGGTGTCCAATCCGCCCTATTTTGCCGCCGGTTCGGGGCGGTCCGGCGGGCCCACCCGCATGGAAGACGGGTGTACTCTGGCGGAATTATGCACATCGGCAGGCCGTCTGGTGCAAAACGGCGGACGCTTTGCCCTGGTTCACCGGCCGGAGCGGCTCACCGATTTGCTCTGCGCCCTGCGCGCTGCCCGCCTGGAGCCAAAACGCCTTTGTTTTTTACAGCATGATGCGGCTCATCCCCCCTCTGCCGTGCTGGTGGAGGCGGTCAAAAACGGCCGTCCCGGTGTGGAGGTCCTTCCGGTCCGTCTGACCGGCGGGTGAATCATTCCACCCTTTCATTCTGACTGGAGGTTTTCCTATGGCTGGTATCCTCTACCTTGTCCCCACGCCCATCGGCAACCTGGGTGACATCTCCCCCCGCTGCGCCGACATTCTGGCCCAGGTGGACTTCATCGCCGCCGAAGACACCCGGGTATCCATGAAGCTCCTCAACCACCTGGGCATCAAAAAGCCGCTGGTGAGTTACTATCGCCACAACACCGACGCCGCCGGGCGCTCCATCCTGGCCAAACTCCTGGAGGGGCAGTCCGCCGCCCTGGTCACCGACGCTGGCACCCCCGCCGTCAGCGATCCCGGCGAGGAGCTGGTGGCCCTGTGCGCCGAGGCCGGGGTGGATGTGGTGGCCATTCCCGGTCCCTGCGCCCTCATCACCGCCCTGGCCCTCTCCGGATTGCCCACCGGACGCTTCACCTTTGAAGGCTTTCTGGCCATGAACAAGAAAAACCGCCGGGCCCATCTGGCCCAGCTCCGGCAGGAAAGCCGCACCATGATCTTCTATGAAGCCCCCCACAAACTGACCGCCACCCTGGCCGATCTGACCGACGCTTTCGGCCCGGAGCGCCGCATCTCTCTGTGCCGGGAGCTGACCAAGCTCCACGAGGAGGTGCGCCGCACCACCTTGGGCGAGGCCTGTCAGTGGTACGGGGAAAACGCACCCAAGGGGGAGTTCGTGCTGGTGGTGGAAGGGGCGCCGGAACAGGCGCCCGAAGAGGCCACGCTGGAGGACGGTCTGGCCCGTGCGCTGGCCCTTCAGGCGGAGGGCGCTTCCCTGCGCGACGCGGTACGCCAGGCCGCCAAGGAGCTCTCGCTCCCCCGCAGCGCTCTCTATGATCTGGCCCTCCGGAGCCGGGAATAACCTATTTCTTTTTTACTTTTCTGAAATCCTTTTTTTCAAAAAACTGTAATTCCAAATTATACTATTTGTATAATTATTCCGGTCAACCGCACCCTCCATTCCAGCGGGAAAACCGCACGAAAAAAACCCCTCTCTTTCGACAGAAAGAGAGGGGTTTTTATTATGTTCACTCAGGGGAGGAAGGCTTACTTGCCCTGCAGCTCCCGCAGGCAGTTGGGGCAGATATTCTTACCGCGGAAGTTGACCACATCCTTGGCGTCATCGCAGAAAATACAAGCGGGCTGATACTT
>DXGA01000106.1 GCA_019114165.1 Candidatus Flavonifractor merdipullorum
CTGACCACCATGAACCCGGAGACCCGAAGGCTCATCAAGGTCATGCCCGAGGACGTGGAGCGCACCGCCCAGGTCTTCGACCTGCTGCTGGGAGACAATCTCCAGGGCAGAAAGGACCATATCGCGGAAAACGGGTATAAATATCTGGAACTGGCGGATATATCATAAACAATCCTCTGAAAAGGACGGAACTCAATGGCCAAGAAAAAGGCCCCCGAGGAGGGGGCGAAGCACAAAAATAACCCCAACGTCATGGGCCTGCGGCCCGAGGTGCTGGAGCAGCCCATCACCGAGACGCTGGAGATCAACTACATGCCCTACGCCATGAGCGTCATCGTCTCCCGGGCCATCCCGGAGATTGACGGCTTCAAGCCCAGCCACCGGAAGCTGCTGTACACCATGTACCAGATGAAGCTGCTGGGCGGCGCCCGCACCAAGAGCGCCAACGTGGTGGGCCAGACCATGAAGCTCAACCCCCACGGCAACGCCGCCATCTATGACACCATGGTGCGCCTCTCCCGGGGCTACGGCGCCCTCCTCCACCCCCTGGTGGACTCCAAGGGCAACTTCGGTAAAGTCTACTCCCGGGATATGGCCTGGGCCGCCAGCCGTTATACCGAGGTGCGCCTCGACCCCATCTGCGCCGAGCTCTTCCGGGACATCGACCAGGACACGGTGGACTTTGTGGATAACTACGACGGCAAGCTCAAAGAGCCCACCCTTCTGCCCACCACCTTCCCCAATGTGCTGGTCTCCGCCAATCAGGGCATTGCGGTAGGCATGGCCTCCAACCTGTGCGGCTTCAACCTGACCGAGGTGTGCGACGCCGCCATCGCCTGGATGAAAAAGCCCGGCGTGGACCTGCTGCCCATCCTTAAAGCCCCCGATTTCCCCACTGGCGGCGCGCTGCTCTACGACGAGGCCGCCCTCCGTCAGATCTACGACACCGGCCGCGGCTCCGTCCAGGTGCGGGCCAAGTGGCGCTATCTGAAAAGCGAAAACCTCATTGAGATCTACGAGATTCCCTACTCCACCACCGTGGAGGCCATCATGGACAAGGTGGCCGAGCTCATCAAGGGCGGCAAGATCAAAGAGATCGCCGATATGCGGGACGAGACCGACCTCAACGGCCTGAAAATCACCATCGACCTCAAGCGGGGGGCCGACCCGGACAAGCTCATGGCCAAGCTCTTCCGCTCCACCCCGCTGCAGGACCCCTATTCCTGCAACTTCAATATCCTCATTGCCGGTATGCCCAGAGTCATGGGGGTGGGCGAGATCCTCACCGAGTGGATCGCCTGGCGGATGGACGGCGTCCGCCGCCGCACCTTCTTCGAGTTGCAGAAAAAGCAGCAAAAACTCCACCTGCTCCAGGGTCTCCAGAAAATCCTGCTGGACATCGACCGGGCCATTTCCATCATCCGGGAGACCGAGGAGGATGCCGACGTCATCCCCAACCTGATGATCGGTTTCGGCATCGACCAGGTGCAGGCCGAATATGTGGCCGACATCAAGCTGCGCAACATCAACAAGGAATACATCCTCAAGCGCACCCAGGAGACCGACTCCCTCTCCAAAGAGATCGCCGACTTGCAGGATATTGTGGAAAACCCCGCCCGCATCAAGAAGATCATCACGACAGAGCTTCAGGCGGTGAAGAAAAAATACGCCGCGCCCCGGAAAACCGAGATCCTCTACGACTGGAGCGAGCAGGCCAAGGACGACCCCGACGAGGAGATTCCCGATTACCCCGTCTTCGCCTTCCTCTCCAAAGAGGGCTACTTCAAAAAGATCACCCCCCAGTCTCTCCGCATGAGCGCCGAGCAGAAGTACAAGGAGGGCGACGGCCCCTTCCTCCAGTGGGAGGGGAACAACAGGGACGAACTGCTGGTCTTCACCGACAGGCAGCAGTGCTACAAGACCCGCCTTTCCGAGTTTGCCGACACCAAAGCCAGCGTATTGGGCGAGTACCTGCCCACCCGGCTGGGCATGGAGCAGGGCGAAACGGTGGTGTGGGCCGCCGTCACCGGCGATTACAGCGGACACGTCTTCTTCTTCTTTGCAAACGGCAAGGTGGCCCGGGTGGAGCTCTCTGCCTACAAGACCCAGACCAGACGCCGCCGTCTCACCGGCGCTTACTCCGATAAATCCCCCCTGGCCGCCGCGCTCCTCCTCCACGAGGATACCGAAGTGGCCGTTGCTTCCACCGAGGGGCGCTGCCTCCTCTTCCACACCGCCCTTCTGGCCCCCAAGGCCACCCGCTCCACCCAGGGCGTGGCTGTGATGACCCTGAAGCCCAAGTACCAGGTGGCATGGGCCCTGCCCCTTGCCGAGACCAAAATCGTCAATCAGGCCCGTTACCGGGCCAAGAGCCTCCCGGTCAACGGCGCGCTCCTGCGTCCCGAAGACAAGGGAGAAGAACAATTGACCATCCTGTGACCGGAGGTTTTTATGAAATCCAAAGCCAAACAGCTCATTCTCTCCTATCTGGTGATCACCGTGGCCTCCGCCATCTATGCCCTGGGCTTCGACTGGTGCTACGCGCCCAACCAGATCGGCTTCGGCGGCATTACCGGCCTTGCCCAGGTCATCAACGCCGCCGTCCCTGCCCTGTCTATCGGCCTGCTGGTCATCATCCTCAACATTCCGCTCTTTTTCCTGGGCTGGAGACTGCTGGGCGGACACCTGCTCCTTTCTTCCCTCTACGCCATGTTCATCTCCTCTGTTTTCGTGGATCTGATGGCCGCTTTCATCACGTTCAAACCCATGGACCCCATGCTGGCCGCCATTTTCGGCGGTATCCTGGTGGGCCTTTCTCTGGGCCTGATCTTCCTCCAGGGGGCCACCACCGGCGGCACCGATCTGGCCGCCCGGCTCCTCAAGCTCCGTCTCTCCTGGCTGCCTATGGGGAAGCTTCTGATGGGCGTGGACCTGGTGGTCATCGCCGCCGCCGCCGTGGCCTTCGGGAACCTGTCCAGCGCCCTCTATGGCGTGGTGTCCCTCTATATCTCCACTGTGGTGATGGATATGGTCCTCTACGGTATGGACTCGGCCAAGGTGGCCTATATCATCAGCCAGAGGCCGGAGGACATTTCCAAGGGCATTTTCCGTGAAATGGACCGGGGCGTCACCATCCTCCACGGCGAGGGCGCTTACTCCGGCGAGGAAAAGCGGGTGCTCATGTGCGCCTTCAAACAGCGCCAGATCGTCCCCCTCAAGCATCTGGTCAAGGAGATCGACCCCACCGCCTTTATCATCGTCTGCGACGCCCACGAGGTGCTGGGCGACGGTTTCCGCTCCTATCACGCCAACGAACTCTGACCCAATTCAAAAGGAGGTTTTCAAGTATGCCTGATCTGGAACAATTGCAGCGCAATCTGCGGGAACGGGGCTTTGAATGCTCCTATTTCCCCACCGCAAAGGAGGCCGCCGACTATCTGGACGGAAAGATCGACGGCTGCACCGTGGGCATGGGCGGCTCCATGACCATCCAGCAGCTGGGTCTGATGGATCGTCTGCCGAAGCACAACGACTTCCGCTCCCACTGGGCCGGCGGCACCTGGGCCGACTCGGAGGGAACCCAGGTCTACCTCTGCTCGGTGAACGGTCTGGCCGAGACCGGCGAGATCGTCAACATCGACGGCAGCGGCAACCGGGTGGCCGCCACGATTTACGGCCATCAGGAGCTCTATCTGGTGGTGGGGATCAACAAAATTACCCCCGACTATGAAAGCGCCCTGTGGCGGGCGCGGAACATCGCCGCGCCCCGCAACGCCCAGCGTCTGGGGGTGGACACCCCCTGCGCCAAGCTGGGCGACCGCTGCTACGACTGCCGCAGCCCTCAGCGGATCTGCCGCGCCCTCACCGTCCTGTGGGAAAAGCCCCGGGCCATCGGTCGGGCGGAGGTGGTCCTGGTGGGGGAGGAGCTGGGCCTTTGATGGGCCGCTTCCGCCGTTGGGCGGCGCTGCTTTTGCTCTGCCTGCTGCCTGTTCTGGGCGGCTGCTCGGCCATTCTGGAGCGGGAATATCTGGTCACCGCCCCCCATGAGGAACAGCCCGTTACCGACGACGACGAAAACGTCCTGCGGGCAGAAAACTATCAGGAGCTGGTGAACAGCATCCTCTATTTCGTGGACCACCGGATGGAACACGGGGTGGTGCGGCTGGTCAACTATCCCCGCGACGTGGAGAGCGACCTGTCCGCCGCCTGTCTGGAAGTGGCCAACGACGCACCCATCGGGGCGTACGCCGTCTCCGACATCCGGCACGACTCCACCCGGGTGGTCAAGTATTACGAGGCAAACCTCTACATCACCTACCGCCGCACCGCCCAGCAGATGGATTCCATCCGCACCGTCATCGGGGCCAGCGCCATCCGGTCGGTGCTGGGGGAGACCCTGTCCACCTTCTCCGCCGAGTCGGTGCTGCGGGTGAGCTACTTTGCCGACGACGAGGCCTACATCTCCAACCTGGTGCGGCAGGCCTATTACGACACCCCCGACGCCGCCCTGGGCATGCCGGAGTATACCATCGCCTTTTACCCCGAGCAGGGCAGCGAGCGCATTGTGGAGATCCTCTTTACCTATCCGGAGTCGGTCAAGACCCTCAGCGACCGGCGGCAGGCCCTCCAGCGGCAGGCCGAAGGATATACCGCTCCCCTTCAGGGACAGACCGGACAAAAGGCCGTCTCCTCCATCTTCCAGCTTCTCCGCCAGCAGGTGCCGTCCCTGTCCGAAGGGTCCACCGCCTATGACGCTCTGGTGGACGGCCAGGCCGACAGCGAAGGCATGGCCCTGGCCTTTCAGCTCTTGTGCCAGTATCTCAAAGTGGAGTCCACGGTGGTGCAGGGGACGGTGAACGGCGTGCCCCACTTCTGGAACGTGGTCACCTTTGACGACGGCGCCTCCCGCCATGTGGATACCACCCGGGAAGAGGGGCTTTTGCTGGACGACAGCCAGCTTTCCGCCCTGGGCTACACCTGGGACCAGAACGAAGTGCCCACCTGTACGCCTGCCCCTCAGGAGACCCAACAGGACCCCTGAAAAAATCCTGTCTTTTTTTCAAAAAAACACTTGACGAATGACGAGACTTCCGCTATAATAACATCTGTCGCTTGCAGGTGTAGCTCATCTGGTAGAGCGCCACCTTGCCAAGGTGGAGGTAGCGAGTTCGAGCCTCGTCACCTGCTCCAAGCGAAAAGGACACGATGAAAATCGTGTCCTTTTCTTTTTTCGTGCGGGCGGCAGACCCGCACCGGCACAGTTGCGAAAAAAATTTCAAAAAGCCCTTGACAGTTGGGAAATATTTTGCTACAATGACATCCGTCGCTTGCAGGTGTAGCTCATCTGGTAGAGCGCCACCTTGCCAAGGTGGAGGTAGCGAGTTCGAGCCTCGTCACCTGCTCCAAGCAAAAAGGACACGATGAAAATCGTGTCCTTTTCTTTTTTCCCTAAAGGGCCAGCAGGGAAGAAGCGATTTCCTCCGCGGTGGCTTCCACCCGGCCAAAGTCCACATGGGGGTTGTAGAGCCGCTCCAGCGCGTCGTGCATCTCCTTTGCCTGGGCCATGGCCTCCACCGCCTCCTGGGTCAATGCTCCGGCGATCTTGCGGGAGAAGCGGAGCCGCGCCCGGCGGAGCCGCAGAAGGGTCCGGTCTGCCATGGCGTCCAGATGGAGCCGCCGGTAGGGACGGCCCGGATAGGGCTGCTCCGGTGTGCTGCTCACAAAGCCCAGCGAGAGGGACGGGATGAGCAGATGGGACATCCGGTCGGGCTGGGTGGGATCGGGGCAGACGATCACGTCATAGCCCGCCGCCATCGCCCCGGAAGCCAAGGCGGTCAGCAGAGGATGGGCCAGACCGTAGGTATCGCACAGGGCGTAGATGCGGGTACAAAGGGCGTCGGCGGTGGAGAAGTTGCACACCGTCCCCTGACAGCACACCGCATTCAAAAAGCGCTGCACCGCTTTTCCCGGCTCCTTGCCGGTCCTGCGGCACTCCCGGGACAAAATCCCCCGGGCCCGGCGGAGCATCTTTTCCTCCAGCTCCGGGGTCTCCAGCAGGGACCGGAGGTCCGCCCGGATCTCCGACGCCGCCGTCAGGCAGCGGTAGGCCCGGCGGTAGCAGTCCTTGTAGCCCGCCATGGCCTCCGCCAGCTGGTTCCGCATGGGTCTGAGGGCCGCGCTGTCGTAACAGTCCCCCAGATTCACATAGTGCTCCAGCGCCCCCGGGCAGGTGGGCTCCACCACATGGGGGGCGGTGGCGTCCACGATGGCGGCCCCCAGCTCGCTGTCCACGATGGCGTCCAGAGAGACCGGGTCGCCGGAGCACTGGATGTACTCCACGGTATGTCCTGCCTCTTCCAGCCGCTGGGCCACACGGCGCATCAGGGTGGACTTGCCGCAGCCCGGCCCGCCCTTGAGGAGATAGAGGACCTGGGCGTTTTCCAGGTCGATGAGCTGGTCATAAAGAGAATAAAAGCCCGTAGGGGCATTGGCTCCCAGAAAAAAACGGACTTGCGGGGTGTTTGCCATAAAAAAACCTCCGTTCCATTGCGTTCTCACCCCACAATATGCCGCCTGCGTCCCGCCTGTGCCCGGCGGTTGCCACCCGGGGACATCTGTGCTAGAATAAAGTCCGCTTTATATCGGACTTTGGAGGTGTGTTTTTCCTTGAATATGCTCTCTCTGGCCTTTTTTCTCTTCTTTCCCCTGGTCATGGCCGGATATCTGCTCTTTCCCGCCAAAGCCGCCCGGCTCTGGCTGCTGGCGGCAAGCTGGCTGTTCGCCCTGTGGGCCGGACCGGAAGGGCTGCTCTCCCTCCTGTGCGCCACTCTCATCACCTATGTGGGCGGACGGATACTGGGCCGCTGTACCGGGTGGAAACGGCGGGGTGTTCTGGCCCTTTTGCTGGTCATGCTCTTCGGCGCCCTCTTCCTCTTCAAATACCTGGACTTCGCCTGCCAGCTGCTGACCGGTCTGGGCTGGGCCGTCCAGCCCCCCGCTCTGCTGCTTCCCGCCGGCATCTCCTTCTATCTCTTCATGGCGGCGGGCTATCTGGTGGACGTGTATCGGGAAAAAGCCGAACCCCGGCGGAATGTTCTCGACGTAGCCCTCTTTTTGTCCTTCTTTCCCCAGCTCCTCTCGGGACCCATCGGACGGGCGGAACAGGTGATGCCCCAGTTCCGCACCCGCCGCCGTCCCTCCTGGGATGGCCTGCGGTTGGGGGCCTTCCGGTTTTTGTGGGGTGCCTTCAAAAAGCTGGTCGTCGCCGACCGGCTGGGTATGCTGGTCTCCACCGTCTACGCAAATCCCGGTACGTTTGGACGGCTCCAGGTCATCGCCGCCGCCTGCGCCTTCTCCATCCAGATCTATTGCGATTTCTCCGCCTATTCCGACATGGCCCTGGGCTGCGCCCAGATGCTGGGGGTGGAGCTGATGGAGAACTTCAAGACGCCCTATTTCTCCCGCTCCATCGCGGAGTTCTGGCGGCGGTGGCATATCTCCCTGTCCTCCTGGTTCCGCGATTACCTCTACATCCCCCTGGGGGGCAGCAGAAAGGGAACGGTACGGAAATATCTGAATGTGCTCATCGTCTTCGCCGTCAGCGGACTGTGGCACGGCGCGGGGCTGACCTTCCTCATCTGGGGACTGCTCAACGGCCTCTATCAGGTGATCGGCGGGATCACCATAGGGCCACGCACCGCCCTGCGGAAACGTGTGGGCCTGTCCGATGACCACCCCGTCACCGTGGGGATTCAGATGCTCCTTACCTTTCTCCTGAGCACGGTGGCCTGGGTGTTCTTCAAGGCCGACTCTCTGGGCAAGGCGGCGGCCATTTTTGGGGCCATGGTCTCCGGGCCGTGGCTCACCCATCCGGTCACCGCCTGGGGACTGGACCGGCCGGAGCTGCTGGTGGCGGCGCTGGCGGTGGCGCTGCTGGTGGTGGTGGACATCCGCTCCCTTCAAAAGCCGGTGGGTACCGCCCTGCTGGGCTGGAAAGGTCCGGTGCGGTGGGCGGCTGTGCTGGCTCTGCTGGCAGTGGTGCTGGTCTTCGGCATCTACGGCACCGGCTACGACGCCCAGGACTTCATCTATTTCAAGTTTTAAGGAGATGGGCAGATGACAGAAAAACGCTGGAAACATTGCTGCTGGGCTTTGGCCTTTCTGGCCATTGCCGCGCTGCTGATTGCGCTCCTCTCCTGTGTGCTCCGTCCCGTCCGCACCAGCTACGGCGCGGTGTGGAAGCCCTACCTGGCCGAGCCGGACAACAGCCTGGATTATCTCTGGATGGGCAGCTCCTACGCCTACTGCGACCTGAACCCCGCCGTCCTCTACGACGCGTGCGGGCTCACCGGCTATGTGGTGGCGGGTCCCGAGCTGACCCTCTCACAAAGCTATTGGTACCTGCGGGAGGCCCTCAAGACCCAGACGCCCGCCGCCGTCTATCTGGAAGCCACCAGCCTTTTCTTTGAAAAATACCAGAACTATTCTCAGATCAATGTGGGCTATCTGCCCGCGGGGTTCAACAAGCTGGGGGCGGTGTTCACCGCGGCCGAACCGGAACTGCGGAGCGGGCTGCTCTGCGACCTCATCTTCTACCACGGCCGCTGGAAGGAGCTGACCGCCAGCGAGGTGTGGAAGGCGCTCTCTCCCCCGGAGACCGACGTCTACAAGGGCTACACCTGCGTGGAGGGGAGCGACGGTACCCGGGGGGAGACCCCCTATATCCGCACCCTGAACGAGGAAGCGGTTTATATGGAGAATCTGGAGTGGCTGGACAAAATGGCGCGGCTCTGTGAAGAAAAGGGCATCGCCTTTACCGCCGTGCTCCACCCCACCTGGAGCCGCATCCCCGCCGAGACCAGAGAAAAGCTGGCCGACGACCTGAGCGAGCGGCAGATCTCCTTCCTGGACTGGACCGAGGCGGAGGACTCCATGGGCATCGTGCCCGACGCCCACTACTACGACGCCGGACACCTGAACCGGGAGGGCGCGGAGGTCTTTTCCCGTTGGGTGGGACGGTTCCTCACCGGAGAAGAGGGGCTTACCCCCCGCACCCAGACGACAGAAAACACCTGGAACTGGCAGCAGGCCGCCGCCTTCTGGGCGCAATAAAAAGGGCCCGCCGCAGAATTTTTTCATTCTGCGGCGGGCCCTTCTGTTTTAGAGCGGCACCCGATCCAGTCCACACATTTTTTCCCACCGTTTGCTTTTCCAGCGCAGGGAGCAGAGGATACCCCGCAGGATGAGGTCCACGCTCATGGCGATCCACACGCCGGCCAGTCCGAAGTGAAACTGGCGGACCAGCAGCAGCGCCAATACGATACGCACTCCCCACATGGAGACCAGCCCCACCACCATGGGATAGCGTACATCGTGGGCCCCTCTCAGGGTGCCGGACAGCACAATGGACACGGCAAAAAAGGGCTCCGCCGGAGCCACGATGCGCAGCATCTGGGCGGCTTCCTCCACCACGGCGGGGTCGGAGTTGAACAGCCCGGCCAGCGGTCCCGAGAGGAGGAAGAGCAGCACGCCGGTTCCGGCGCATAGAAGTCCGCCCGCCCAGGCGGAGAGGGTGCCGTAAGCCCGGGCGTCTTCCCGGTCTTTTGCACCCACCGCCCGGCCCACCAGAGCAATACCGGCATAAGAGATGCCGTAGGCAGGCAGATAGCAGAGACCTTCAGCGGTGGTGGCGATCTGGTTGGCGGCCAGGGAAACGGTGCTGAGGGAGGCCACCACCGCCGTCATGGCGATCTGGCCCAGATTGATGGTGGCCCGCTCCAGCGCCGAGGGCAGGCCCAGATGGACGGCCTGCCGGATGATGGCCCCATTGGGCCGGATGCCCCGCAGATGGACGCGGAAGCGGTCGCCCTGCTGAAGGGCGGCCCACAAAAGGGCGCTGCCCGCCACCGCAAGCGCGGTAGCCGAGGCGATGGCGGCGCCCGCCACCCCCAAGCCAGCGCCGGGCACAGTGATGGAGAGCCCCAGCACAGTTACGGTCCTGGTTTCGTAAATGAGAAAGAAATTGAGCACCAGGTTGATGAGGTTGGCGGCGGTGTTGAAAAAGAGGGGCGTTTTGGTATTGCCCATGCAGCGCAGGATGGCGGAAAAAATGGCGCTGCATGCGGTAAAAGGCATACTCAGCGTGTAGAACCGCAAATAAGCCACCGCCCCGGGCAGCACCTCCGGCTTGGCCCCCAGCCACCGGGGAATGGACCCGGCCAGAAGCTGGAAGAGGAGCAGCGCCGCGCCGCCGCAGGCCAGGACGGCCAGAATGCCCTGCCGGATGATCTCCCGCACCTTCTCGTCGTCCTCCGCGCCCATGGCGTTGGACACCTGGACGGAATAGCCCACGCCCACCCCGGCCAGGATGCCGTTGATGAGCCAGATGGAGGCGGCGTTCACCGACACCGCGGCGGTGGCCGCCGCGCCCAGGACCCCCACCATGGCGGTGTCCACATAGCTCACCATGGTGGTCATCACCTGTTCCACAATGGCGGGCCAGGAGAGCCGCCACATCAATCCCATTCGTCCCCGTCCATACCGTCCAAGGTTCCTCATTGCATCATCTCCGCATTCTTTTGTCATTCAGCAGAGACAGTGTACCGTATTCAGACCATACTTGCAATCTTTTTTCAGCGTTTTTCCGTTCCACTTTGGGAATTATCCCGTAAGACCTCCAGCGCGGCCTGCAAAAAGGCAGGATATGGGACTCCCATCAGCCCAAGGTTTTCCAGAATGGACAAGCCCTCGTTGGCGGTAAAAAAGAGGATGACCGCCGTGCGTGCATACGCGCCGCCGCCCAGGGCTCCGTCCAGGCGGTTGGCCACCAAAACCAGCAGCAGCTCCGCCCCCTTGCGTACCAGGCCCAAAAACCCGGCCCGGCTGTCCAGCGCGCCGCTCTCACTTTTTCCCGAGCGGTGGAAGATACCGGCCACCATCAGCCCCGTCAGATAATCCACCGCCATGCACCAGACCAGGGTCTCCAGCCCGCCGTCCCACCCGCCCAGCGCCGCCGCCAGGGCGCTTCCCGCCGCGGACAGTGCCGCCGTCACGCCGCAGCGCAGGTGTATTCCATTCATACCGCTCCCTCCAGTCGATATCGCTCCACCATTTTCTCCAGCTCTTCCCAGGTAACGTCCAATCCGTCCAGCACGCTCCATCTGCCGAACCGGGTCTCCATCTCTTCCCAGGTAATGTACCAGTAGCGGTACTCGATGCCCAGATGGCAGGGGAGAATCTCCTCGATGATGCCTTTCATTTCGTCAAATCCATCGGGAATACCGGGTACATCGGGGAAACGGACGGCGATCTCTCCGGGGACCCCGGTCTCTTCAGCCACGGCGTTAAGCCCGCATCCTCTCAGGTTGTCGTTGATGGCCTGAAGGGTAAAGCTGTCGCCGCCGATGCGCAGCAGCGCGGCCAGCGCGGCCCGCCGGTCCGGCAGGTTTTCCGTCACCGGACGGCGGGTCAGCAGCGCTTCGATCTTACTTAGTCCCCAGCTCTCAGCGGTCGTCAGCAGCATTTCCCGCTGGACCTGGGCCAGCTCGTCGCCGCACTGGTCCAGCGCCTCGCCGGCGGCTGTCAGCGCTCCGCCGTTGAGGCTCCCCTCCAGCCGGTAAACCCCCATGGGTTCCAGAAGGGCTTTCAGGTCCTGCACATAGCTCATGCGTCCCCCTCCATTTCGGTGATGCTGAGGTTGCCCAGCTGGGGAAGGGTATCCGCCCGGGCCATCACGTCGGCGGCAGGGTACAGTACCGTGCAGTTTCCCACCGCCTGGGGCGAAAAGGCCAGTTCGGTCAGTTTTGCCCGCAGGACGCTCTGCCCCAGCCGGGTGCCGTCAAACCAGGCGCGAATAGCGTTCCGCGCGGCCTCCTGCGCGGCCTGGAGGGTATATCCCTCCGCCGGCGCAACCGCTACCGATACATCCACCGTCTCCAGTTCCGGGCCTCTCACCTCCACCTCCACGGCGATCTCCCGCCGCTGGGCAAAGTGGGCGCGCAAGGTCTCCAGCAGGTCTTCCCCCGGAGTTCCCTGCGCGGTGGAGACCACCACGTCCACCGTCCCCACGCCTCTGCTTCTGGGGATGACGGCGGCGGCGGCCACCTGGGGAAAAGAGAGAGCCTCCTGCTGATAAAAGGCGGCGTTTGCGCCGTTGGGCATCCGGCGGTAGGTCTCCAGCACCCGCTGCCGGAGAACCTCATCCTCTTCCGCGTCGGCGCCGCCGGAAAAGGCCTCCGGATTGACGCACCCGCTAATCCCCACCGGGGCCACCGCCATGGTGAGGATGGAACCGGCGGCGGCATTGCCGCTCTCCCCCGGTTCCAAAGCGCGAGCGGGCACATCCACCGTGCTGCTTCCCTCTTCCAGAAGGCCTTCTTCGGTGGTCTCGAAGCGGACCAGGCCCGCCGTCATGCAGACGGTCCCGGCGGGGATGGTCAGAGCGGCGGGGGCCGGTCCGTCGCTGAGAAAGCGGATGACCCCCTGGGCCGTGGACGCGCCCCGCCGCTCGATGCCCCGCAGCTGGGCGTGGAGGTCCAGATACTCCCCCTGGGCGCTCTGGGGGAAGCACTGCCGGGTGATCCACTCTCCCTGTACATAGAGCCCGTAGATTTGGGCGGCCACGGCGTAAAACCGCACCGCAAGATCGCTGCTGCCTGTGGTCTCCACGCCGGTCTCAGCCTGAAACCGGGCCAGCATCTGGGCATAGATCTCCTCAATGGTTTTCAAGATATTCCCCCTTTACAGTGTGGTCTCCAACGTCAGATTGTCCCCGTTCCAGCGCAGAAAGACGGACAGTCTGGTCTGTCCGCCCTCTTCTTCCAGTGCAACGCCGGTCACCTCCAGCCCTTCCTCATCGGCCAGGGCCTCGGTGACATACTGTCTTGCCAGAGCGGTTCTGCCGCCCGGCTTTTCCCTTGTCAGCGCGGAGAGGCGGCTGCCCAGCTCAGGCAGGAAGGGGAAGCTCCCTCTCAGGATACAAAGCTTCCACAAAACCCGCTGAAGCAGGGCTTCCGCCCCTTCCACCCGGCAAAATCCGCCGGAGCCGTCGGGCACATAATCGCCGTTTCGTATCATCAGTTCCGTCATTCACATTCCTCCCGGCTGGATGTCCTGCCCGTTGAACCGGAGGGCGGTCCCCCGGATCTCTACGGAACCGTCTGCCCGCAGGCGGATGGCCGCGCCGCCGGGGGTGGAGATGGCGACCTCGCCGGGCTCCAGCCCTTCCTCACACCGGGCGCCGGCCACACACAGGGTCTCGCCGGCGTTTCCGGCTTTGAGGACCAGCACTTCCTGATGGAGGGCGGGCCGCCAGCAATAGCCGCCCGGCCCAAAGACGGGCAGCGCCCGCCGTTCACCGTCCAGATAGACCGCCGCCGGATTGCCGGACACGGTCACTTCTCCCAGCCGGGCGTGGTCCTGTACCGATCCCGCCGCCCGGCCCTGACGTGAAAGCCACATAAAAGTTCTCCTTTCTCAGGGCGTCCCCAGCACCAGCGTGCTGGAAGCGCCTTCTTCGTTCCAGCTGCATTCCATTTCCCGCACGCTCCACCGCCCGCCGCAGCCCGGCCATTGGTCGCTGACGGTGACCAGCTCGCCGGGCCAGGCGGGAAAAAGTTCCGTCAGGCTGACTTCCAGCCGCCGCGCCTCTTCGGCGGAGCGCTCCAGCTGATACCGGGCGGAATAGCGCATGGCCTCATAGCCGGTCTTGTTGGGCATGGTGAGGACCTTTCTGCTCTGTCCGCCCCGGGCGGTAAAATCGGCGTCCTGTACCGTCTGAGTGATTTTCCCGGCGGTATCCCGCACAAAGATCTGGGAATAACGCCCGTACCGCTGCTCGCGCAGGGTCAGAGAGGTAACAGCGGTATCCGCGCCCAGGGTGTACCCTCCGCTCTGGGGGAGCGGACTGAGGATAAGCCGTCCCATCCGGTCAAAGCGTGGGGAGATGCCGCCGTAGCAGCGTGCAAAGCGCTCCACCACCTGCCACTCGCTGCTCCCCGTGTCCACCGAGAAGGGGGAAACGGCGGGAAAAGTTCCCCGCTCCCCCACCGTGATCCCATAGGGGGTCACATGGTCTCGCAGGATGTCGTCCAGAGTGGCCACCTGGTAGTCCGCCCCCACCGCCTCATTGTCCAGCAGCAGGGCGGCCATTCCTCTTCCCCGGATCATCAGCCTGGTCCCGTTGCCGTCCCGGCAGCTCTCACACTCATCCACCACGCCGGTAAAAACGGTCTGGTCCTTCCACACCCCACGAAACCGTGTAAATTGGGCCAGCAGATCGGCTCGAACGCCGTCCCACAGGGCGCATACTTCAAAGCTGTCGCAGGGGGAGCCCAGGCCGTAGCACAGCCGCCATTCATAGAGCTGGGGCAGCTGATACTCGCTCCCGTCCCAGCAAGTGAGAAAACCTGTCATTGGACCCGCACCTTCTCTCCGATGTGGATGAGGTTTGGGTTCTTGATCTGGGGATTGAGGGCAATGAGGTCATGGAGGGGGATGCCGTAGTCCACCGCAATGGACCAGAGGCTTTCCCCCTTGACTACCGTATGGTAGCGGGTAGCGGAGACGGCGGTCTGCTGATTCAGACCGCCGGTGCTGCCGGTCTGGGTAACGGCGGTGAGTCCGGTTTTGTGGCCGGTAAAATCCTCCCAGAAGGTAAAGGAGTAGGCCACATAATCCTTTCTGGGCTCCTGCCGGAGGGAGAGGTCCACAAAATAGGCACTGGCGCACTGCCAGACGGGATGGACCAGCATACCGGGTCCGTTTGCGTAGAAGACGGAGGCCAGTTTTTTGAACTCCTCATAGGCCCCCGGACCGGTAAACTCCCCTTCTCCCCGCATGATGCGCCGGGTGGGGCCCAGATCCTGCAGGGCGTAGCGTCCGAAGGGGATTTTCCGCACGCTCATCACCCGCTGATATTCAATGGTGTACGTTCTGGGATTGTGGGGCCAGACGTAGGTTTTATAGCGCATGGGACTGAGATTCACGCCATCCCTCCGTTCTTTTAGTATAGGCGGAACGCGCCGTCATAGCGTCTTGCGTCCACCTCCATCTGCCGGTCCAGTTGGGCCAGGGTGAGCCGCTGCTGTTCTCCCCCTTCCCGGGAGAGAGAAACGGTGCGCTCCAGTGTCCGGCTGCTGCGGCTCACGGCCTGCCCGGTGCGCCGGAGGGCGCGGTAGAGGAGCGCCGCCGGGGCGGCTTGATTCCGGGTCTGGTCCGGTGCGTCCATATCCTGCTTTTGAGAAACAGAAGGCAGGTTTTGTTTACGCTCACCCACCACGGCAGCCTGCCATACCGATCCGTTTCCGGTCAGACGAAACGTAGAGAAGACCGGCGGTTCTTCCTGTCCGCCTTCTGCCCGGTCTTCCCGTTTTCCGGGGGTTCCATCAGAGACCTGCTTTTTTTCCACCGGAACCGGATGGACGGTGGAAAGCTCCATGGTCTCCGTTTCTTCCTCCTGCTGCTCCAGCAGGAGAACTTCCAGATAATCGGTCACGGTCTTCCCCCCTTGCTGAGGATTTCATAGCGTTTTTCATCAAAGGCGGCATTCTGTCCGCCTTCGCCGCCCGATTTCAGCCCGCCGCAGACCGGGCAGCGGTCCTCCACGGCGTGCATCCTGCAAGTGGGGCACAGCTGATCCAGTACCTCCTCGTCGTCCAGCATAAGATTGAGGGCGCACCAGAGGTAATCCCGGTTTTTCATCCGGCGTGCCCGTTCCTCGGTGGGCAGCACGCCGAAGGCGCGGAGCACGCGCCAGCGCAGCCGTTCCTCCGGCGCGTGCTCCAGACTTTTTTTAGCTGTTGGACCGCCTCCTCTCCGCAGTCCGGCCCGGGATTTTCCTCCCGGTCAAAGTCGGACCAGATTTTGCTCAGCGTCCCGATCTCCCTTGGGGTCAGCGCGTCCAGCACAGCCCCGCCGTCGGCAAAGAGAGGGCCATGTGCTCCCTCCAGTGCTCTGGCCAGAAGGGCGGCGTTGCGGCAAAGGGCGGTCTCACCCCGGGACTGGGCCAGCAGATCTCCTTCTCTTCTGGCCTCCAGCACCTCCCGGGCGGAGAGGAGCCGGAGCTGCCGCCCGCCGGTCAGCATCAGCGCCTGAGCCCCGGCGGAGAGAACGGTCCAGGACATCTCCCCGCTCATGCGCCGGTCTCAATGCGCTTGGCGGCCACCACGGTGATTTTCTCCACCACCATAGCGCCCAGCGCGCCGGTTTCGCTGATGTCCCTCCACTGACAGCCGGAGTAGATGATCTTCCGGTCGGGCTTGCAGATGACCAGACTGAAGTCAGCCAGGCTGTGGAAGTCCACCCCGTCCCGGATGGCCTCATCAGTGGCATAGAGCCGGGTCAGCTCGATCACATGGGTCCGCTGCCCGGGGATGGTGGCCACCGGCTCCTCCTCGCCGAATGCCTCCACGGTCTGACTGGTCCTGGTGGTTTTGGCGGCATAGCTCTGGACGACGGCCACTTTTTTGCCGTCGATCTCCAGATAGATGTCGCTGCTGGTGGGAAAACCCGCCACACCCATACGTTTTCCTCCTTTACACGGTAATGTGGGCCGTCAGCCAGATCTGGTTGAGGCCGTGGGTCACGGTGAAGGAGAACTCCACCAGACACACGGTGGGGTTCTCGCTGTCGGCGGTGACGGCGACGTCGCTATACCCGGTGATGATCTCCCGGCTGAGCTTATTCTCCAGCTCCATTACCACCTGGGAACGAATGGCGCCCCGGGTCTGCTGGGTGTTTTTGGCGCGCTGGAACCGGGCCCGGAGAGACTGGCGGATGGTGGGGATCACATCGTCCACAATGAGGATGGTGTTCAGCTCCCGCCAGGTGGCGTCTTCCGCCTCGCCGGTCTTGGTGCGGGTGGTAACGCCCCGCACCACCGAAATGGCGCCCGCCACTTCTTCCAGAGGGGTTACGCCCCCACGAACCAGCACGTCGATCTCGCTGTCGGCATACCGGGCGCTCAGCCCGGAGAGGCCGGAGAGTACCGCGCCGCTCAGGGGGACGGCGGGATCGCGTTCCCCGGCAATGGTCCCTGCCACCGCGGCGGCGATCCGTCCGGCGGAGCCTTCCGGCTCGGGCGGGGCAACCAGTACCACCCGCTCAGAGTTGATCTCCTGGGCCAGCTGGGCCAGTTCCGCGGCGCTCTTGCCGGCGGGCGCGCCCACCACGGCGATGCGCTCCCGCCTTGCCTGGGAGGATTCGGCCACGCTGTCCCGCAGCGCCTGCCATACGGCGATGTCGGTGCTGTCGCACACCTGAATGTCGATCCCTTCCGTCCCGGCCAGCAGGGCGAAGGCGTCGGTGTAATCATCCTCCGCCACCGGTACGGCGTACACCGCGCCCGCGCCATTGCGGAAAAGAAGGGTTACCAGTTCGGTCATGGCGTCGCCGGGGCCGAAGATCGTCTCCGCCTCTTCCCACCGGCTGAATCTATAAAGGCGCCCAGCTTCTCCGGCGGCGCTTTTGGCGGCCAGACCCACGGTCTTGCTGCCGCCGCCGGAGCGAATGAGGGACGAGGCGTCGTAGGTAGAATAGACGCCGGGCCGCTCATGATTGGTCACATGGTTCACACTTCATGTCTCCTTTCACCTCAAAGTCCAGGAAGGAACCGTCTTCCCGCCGGACGGCATAGAGCATGGCGTCGTAGACGGCCTGAGCGGGGCAGCGGTAGCGCCGTTCCTGCCGGTCGAAGGTGGTCTCACCGCAGGAAACATTCTGAAGACGCAGCCCTTCCGGCCCACCCTTGTGGAGTACAGCGGTGAGCAGATCGAAGGCGGTACGCACCCCTTCTTCTCCGCTGCCCATGGCGGCGTAGAGGTCCAGCCCGATGGTAAGGCGCACCCGCTGGCCGTACAGCTCCTGCCAGCTCTGGCTGTCGCCCTCCCAGATCTGGCCCAGATAGTTGGAAAATCCGGCGGAGGAGCTGTCGCACTGGCGGAGGGAGACCACCACCACCGGCTCCTCCGTGGTGCGCCCCGCCATGGGGAAGGCGCACAGGGCGGAGATGCCCTGTGCCTCCAGATAGTCCCGCATTTTTTCGCGTATGGTGTCCAGTCCGGTCATACCTCCTCCTCTCCGGGCACGAGGACGGCCCACCAGTGGCTGACTGCATCCCCAATGTAGATGGGCTGGGCCTGTACCACGTCATAGCGTATCCCGCCGCACCGCACCTGATCGTCTCCCGCTTTTACGGGAAGAGAACCGCTTCCCAGATAGAGGAAGCGGTCTTCCCGCCTGATGCCCAGCGGGGTGGGCAGATTCTGGAGGGTGTCGGTGCTGCGGATGGGCTGTACGAACGCGTAATCCTCCACACAGCTCCCATCCGCCCGGCGGAGGGTAATGGGCTGCCCGTAGCGCCGGAGGAGAGCGGAGATGGCGCCGCGGTTCATCCCCTCACCCCCCGAAAGGCAAAGCGGACGTCCCGGAGATAGGGCCTTAACACCTCTTCGGCCATCTGCCGCAGGTTCTGAGGCTTGCTTCCGCCGGTCTCCACGGTGAGATCACCGGCGGAAAAGCGCGCCACAGTTTGGACGCCCTCCAATCCGGCCAGCGCGGTCCAGGCCGCAGCAATGCAAAAGGCAGAAGCGCAATCCTGCGGGGAAACGCCCTCTTTCAGCCGTCCGGCCCATTCAAGCTGTGCGGCCCTGACCAGCGTACGCAGCTGTTGGGACTCGCTGACCTGACCCAAGGCCACCGCCAGAGCCAGGATCTCTTCCTCCATGTCCATATCAGTCCCCCAGCTTGAGGACCTTGGCCGCGCCGGTGAAGAGCTTGGCAAAGCCGGAGATGGAGGTGATGGCGGCCCGTTCCAGCTGACGGTCGATGAGCTTATCGTACTCCACCGTCACGTCGCTGCCCTTGACCATTTCCAGGGCGTAATTCTTGTCCAGACCGATGAGGGTGCCGCTTGCCAGGGCGGAGGTGCGCAGGAGCTTGGCCCCCAGGGGAGTGGCCAGCTGACCGGTGCCCTGGAAGTTGAGACCGGTGAGGGGGTCCTGGAACTCGGGCATTTTGAGGAGGGCGCGCATCATATCGCCCGAGACCAGCAGGGTGTTCATCTCGTAGGGATGGAACTGGGCCCAGAAATCCACCAGATCATCGTAAGTGAGGGTACCGGCGGAGCCGCCAATGGGCTCCTGCCCCACGGTGAAGGTGTCGGCGGGGTTTTTGTTGCCGTCGCCGTTGATGAGCACATCGATGGCGTCCTCCAGGTGCATCCGGTTGATGTGGGCGCCGATCTGGCGGAGGGTGACGGAGAAGAGGTCCAGCTTCTGATAGCGGATGGCCTCATAGGAGGCCACCAGCATGCGGCCCCGCTTGTGGAGGCGGACCAGATTTTCCTGGGTCTTGACCTGGGTCTGGGGGAGGACGGAGCCCTCTTCCACGAAGCGCAGGCGCTTTTCGTCGTCGTCGGGAACAGAGGTGATGGAGCGGTAATCCAGACCGTCGAAGCGGGTGACGGCGGCGGTGATGTGGGGGATGAGGTCGCTCTCCTCCATGCCCTGCCGGACGGAGCGGGCCACATACTCGGGGAAGAGGACGGCGGACTGGGCGGTGGAGAAGAACTTCTCCACCACGTCGGAGCCTTCGCCCCGCACCTTGATGTCAAAGCGCTTGAGCTGGCGCTGGTAGGCGTCCAGGCCCTCCAGGTCGGTACCCTTGTAGCGTTCGGAGGGATCTTCCCGTTCCAGCACCTGGGTAAAGGTGCGCCCGGCCTCGTTGTACATCCCCTTTTCCAGTCTGAGATTGTCGTAGCGGTAAGCCATAGCAGTACTCCTTTCGTGTGTGGGTGATTAGAGCAGGATGACGGCGGTCTGGGCGTCGGCGTCGGTCTGGACCACCAGATAGGGAGTGCCCGCGCCTTCGTCGGCCTTCATGCCGCCGGAGCCGTCGGCGGAGAGCTTGACCCAGCCGGTGGTGGAAACACCGGCAGCCTTGACGGCGATAAAGCCGGACAGCTGCACCGAGGCAAAGCCGTCCCGCACCACCACGGCCATACCGGCAATGCGCTCCCCGGCGGCGCAGGGGGCCACGGTGCTGTCGTTGCTGACCTTGACCACCTGGCCCATTTTGACGGTCTCGCCGCACTGGAAGGTGGCCATCATCTGGCCCACGCCCTCATAGGAAATGGATTTCATAGTGTACCTCCTTAAAAAGTGTTCCGTATCAGATCAGGAAGGGGTCATCCCGTTCCTGCTGTCGGGTGGTGTTGTCCCACAGCTGGGGCCCGTCGGGGCAGAGCTTGCGGGCCTGCATCTCGTAGACCTTGCGCAGGTTTTCCAGTTCATCTTCCTCCAAGCGGCCTGCGATGGCGGTCAGTACCTCGTGGCGCAGCTCGGGCTGGACCATGCCGCCCAGCCGTACCACTTCCTTGCGGAGGGCGGAGAGGTACCGCCGTCCGGTCTGGGCTTCCCGCTCCAGCTGTTCCAGGCGATCCATTTTCATACCTTTGATAACTCCGGCGTTGACCTGAGCGGGCACCGCCACAAAGGACCACTCGTAGGCGTCGGTGGCGTCCAGCAGCTCGGCCCAGCAGCGCTTTCCGTCATAGACGCGGCCTTTCACATGGGCGCAGCTCTCCCGGTCATGGATGTCTGCGCCGCAGATGGAGCAGACCGCTCTGGATACGCTGCACCCCACGGAGACCTCCTTTTTGATGCCCCCTTCAATCTCGGCAATGAGGGAGGCGCTCTCGGGGGTGCGCAGCATATAGGCCCAGCCCTTCAGGTAGCAATAGGGGTCTCCGGCGGTGGTGTACAGCTTAGGCTCTTCCACCAATTCGGTACGGTAGATGCGTCCCACCTGTTCTCTGGCGCTCCAGTTGTGGTCAAAGATACCGCACTTGCCCACAAAGAGGGGGGCCAGCTGTTCCAGGGTTTCTCTGGGGAAGCGCTCGTGGTCCCGGTCCACCTCGTTGTCGCACAGGCGCACGCAGAAGACATAGACGTCCTCCGCCTTGAGACTGGTGTGATTGAGGGCGTTGAGCGCGTCCAGCTCCTCCTGGGCGGGGATACCGGCGGCGCCGCTTCCCGCTTCTTTGATTTTCTTCATGGATCATCCTCCTTTAGCCCTTTATCTGGGCCATATTCTGTCTGATCTGCTCTTCCTGGGCCCGATAGAGCCCGGCTCTGGCCTCTTCCACCAGGTCCTGCAAGCTGATGTCGTCCCAAATGATCTCCACCCACGGCTCAAATCCGTGGACCCGCAGCCACCACTCGCAGATTCTTTCCACCACCGGCTCCAGGTTGCGCCGGAGTGCGGTGAGCTCACTGGTCAGCATATCGGCCTGCTGGGTGCTCATCCGCTCGGTGGAGGACCAGGAGAGACCCAGTAAAAAGGGAGGCACACCGGTGCGTGCCACCAGCTGCTCTAAAATCTGCCGTACAGGGACCTCACTGTCCAGGATCTGGTTGTCCGCGCCGATGACCTTGATGTCCACATCGCCCACGGCCACGAAATCCCGGACGCTCCCCTCTTTTCCGGCCTGCATGGCGGCGGACCACTCCCGGGCGATCTGCTGGCTGCGTTCCTGGGCATAGGCCCGGTCCAGGCTGTCGTTACCGGGCTTGTAGACCACGGCAAAGCGGACGTTGCCCATCCGTTCCCAGTTCATCCCCATGGCCTGATAGATTTTCAGCAGCACGCCGGTGAGAAATGGCATACTGCGCAGGAGGGACACGCCGTAAGGACTGCCGCTCTCTGGCTGAAAGGGGGTGAAGAGGATCAGGTCCTGTTGGGGGAGGGGCTGGACGGTGCCGTCTCCCTTTCGGAGACAGAGGGTCATATCCAGCGGAGAGGGCCCTTCCCGGATCTCAAGCAGCGCGGGGTCGCCGCAGAGGAGGGCGGCCACATCCTTTTTGTCGGCAGAGAGGACGATCTCTCCCACCGCCCGTCCGCAGGTGAGCATGGAATCCAGATAAGCGTCCAGAAAGGACTGTAATCCCCGCTGTCCTCTGCCGGTGCTGACGGTGCGGAGGAAGTGGTCCATTCCCTTTTGCGCGGCGGGGTCGGAAGTTCTGACGCGGACGCCGCCGGTGAGGCGTATGAGCTTCAAAATGGCGGCGTCCACAATGGGAACCGCCTCCCGGATACTGCGGTAAAGGGCCATCTCTCCATTTCTCAGGGGCACATAGCCGTCCAATGCGCCGAAGGGATGGCGCTGGCTGTCCCGGAGCTGTGCCTGAACAGCTTTGGTGACAGACGGTTGTTTTTTGCGGTCAAACCAACCCAAAGTTGGGTTCCTCCTTTCTTTTAAAAGATGTTTCGTTCCACAAAGCCCACGCCGAAGGGCTGCCGGTGTTCTCTTGCCGCCACGGTGACGGCAAAATACCGGATCTCATCCATGGCGTGGTCGTACTCCTTGCGCACCCTGTCGCCCTTTGCCCTGGTGTCCCAGCAATAGCGGGAAAACTCCCGCATGCTGTCCTCGCACCCCTGACAGATGACCAGCTTTCCCTCCCGCAGCAGCTGGGCGGTGGTGCGTATGCCGGAGAGCACGTCGTTCTCCGCCTTGACCACCCGCCACCCCTCCCGCCGGAGGGTCTCAATAAAGCTGGCGGCGGAGGGGTCGGCCACCACCAGTTCCACCGGCCGGTCACCGGCGAGACGCCGGAGGTCGGCGGCATATTCTCCGTCGGTTTTCTGCCTACCCTCCCGTCTGGAGTCGTAATAATACTCCTTGACCCGGTACCAGATGCCGTTGTTCCGTCCCCACAGTCCAAAGGAAGCGGGGTTGACGGTGCCGTAGTCGCAGGAGATGCACCACCGCTCCATGGGGCCGGGCGGGACGGGCTTGCGCCAGCTTTCATCGAAGAAGTCGTAGACCAGGCCTTCCGCGGCGGCCCACTCTCCCAGGACGAAGCGGCGGTAGAAGGTACCGCTGTAACTGCGGGCATAGCGCTCGATGATGTCGGGGGTGAGGGCGGGGTTATCCGCCATGGTAAAGTGGAGATAGAGGACCTTGTGCTCCTCCTGCTTGCAAATCCACTCCTTGTAAAACCAGTGTTCCGGACCTTCCGGGTTGCAGGAAAACCAGAGGCGGCTGCCGGGGACGGAGCACCGGGCCAAAGCCTGTTCCACGAAGGAGCGGGGCATCAGGGCCACCTCATCCAGCAGGACGCCGGCCAGGGTCACGCCCTGGATAAGAGCGGCGGAGCTTTCGTCTCTGCCGCCGAAGAGGTGGAAGGTATTTTCCCGCTTTCCAAAGGAGACGGTAATCAGATTCTGGCTGAGTTTTTCCGTACATCGGAAGCCCAGCTGCCGCAGGGCAGGCAGGAGGGAACGAATGAGGTTGCGCCGGAGGGAGATCACGGTTTTGCCGCACACGCCGAAGGCGCAGCCGTGGAAGCGGGCCATGGCCCAGCAAAAGAAGGAAAGGCCGGTGCACAACGTCTTTCCCGAGCGGACCGCGCCGTCACAGATGATGGCTTCTCTGTCCTTCCAGGGAGAAGTCTCGCACCACCAGGTAAGGACGGCGCGCTGTTTGGGGGAAAAGGGCTCAAACTGCATTCTGGGTGCTTCCCCCATTCTCCAGTGCCTGGAAGAAAGCGGCGGCCTGCCCGTCGGGGTCTTCGGAGAGCTCCAGGGCTTTCTCGGCCAGGCGGAGCCGGTCTACGAAGCGGACTTCCGCCCCGCCCTTGTCGCTTCTGCGGAACTCCTCCAGCAGGGTAAGGTCGAGGGTGTCGATGGTATCCAACTGCTGGGGGCTGAGAAAGGCCAGTTTGACGCCGTCATTGGGACGGCTTCTGGCCAGACGCTTGAGCATGCTGCGGGCGATATCTGCCCCGGACTGTTCTTTTCGCATTTGCATCTCACCTCCTTGTGGTTTCAATGTAAGGCGACCCGGGGTGAGATTTTGCACGTTTGGATGCAAATAAGGAAAAAAGAGCAGAAAAAAGCCTCCCGTGCGCGTATGCGCACAGGAGGCTAGGCTGTCGATAAAGTGTATTTCTATGATTTATGCTGCAAGTATGCTGCAAGGGCCTCGCAGAGTTCCGCCGTCCGCAGACGGTGGAAGAGGGTCGAATCGTGTTTTCCGGCGGCGTGTACGTCGGAAAACACTCCGCTCAGCCCACAAGCGTACGCGCTTTGCGCGTGCGACGCAGTGGGCTGCATCCCCTCGAAAAAATGCTTGCATTTTTGAGAAGCGTGTCGAAGTTTTTCGACACGCTGACCTCCCGTGCGCGTATGCGCACAGGAGGCGTAAAGCAGTCAGATTCAGATGGTATGGGTGAGGAAGGTGTCCGTATAGCGTACCCGCAGCTCTTCCCAGGCGGTCTGCGTCTTTTTCTGGTCGTCGAAGAGGGCGAACACAGCCGAGCCGGTGCCACTCATGCAGGCGCCCAGGGCGCCATGCTGGATGAAGACGTGTTTGATGGCGGTGATCTCCGCCTGCTGATGGCGGGGGAGCACATCCTCAAAGACGTTGTACATCCGGCGGGCCACGCCGCCCAGATCGCCCTGTTCCAGGGCGCAGAGCATCCCTTTCAGGTCGGGCCGGCGCACCACTTTGACGCTGTCGATGCGCTTGAAGAGGGCGGGGGTGGAGACGGGGAAGGGGGGCTTGCAGATGACGGCGTGGCACTGGGGCAGCTTGGGCAGGGGGGACAGGATTTCTCCTCTGCCTCTGGCCAAAGCGGTACCGCCCATGACGCAGTAGGGTACGTCGGAGCCCACCTGGGCGGCCAGCTGAATGAGCTGCTGTTGGGAGCGGCCCAGGCCCAGCAGCTCATTGAGGGCCACCAGAACGGCGGCGGCGTCGGAGCTCCCCCCGCCCAGACCGGCGCAGACGGGCACCACCTTTTTCAGGGTGATGTCGATGCCGTTCCAGTCCACCCCTGCATCCTCGCAGAGACGGATGGCGGCGGCGGCGGCCAGATTAGTGGGTCCCGTCGGAAGGAACGGGAGGTTGGAGGCCACGCGGATGCCCTGGGGACCGCCGGTGGTGATGGAGATCTCATCGCCCAGGGCGACGGACTGCATGACCATGGCCAGGTCGTGGTAACCGTCATCCCGTTGGGCCAGAACGTCCAGAGTGAGATTGAGTTTTGCCGGGGCCAGGCGCTGGATAGATGCCATGTCGCTCCCTCATTTCTGTGGTGTGTGGGGTACGAGGCACGGATTCAGCGGATCTTCCGCGCCTCCAGGTAAAACCGTTTGTCGTGGGCCTGCCCCATGGAGAAGGTCTTGCGGGGCAGGATGCCGTCCCGGGCGATGCCGGCAAAGAAGCTTCCCTTGTCGATGGCGGGCAGGAGGAAGCCCATGCAGCCGGTACCGGCGGCCAGACTGCGCAGCACGTCTTCGCCGTGGATGTAATCCATGCCGCCGCCGTGGCGGATGAGGTAATCGTCCAGGAAGGGCTGGAGGGCAGCCAGGAGGAGATGGGTCTGGGGTCTGGGCACGGTGAGGAACCCTTCCTGCCCGGCGGCGATGTAGTGGATGACCTGACCGGGTCCCTGTCCCTCGTAAGCGCCGTGGAAGGCTTTTTTCAGCTCGGAGAGCAGCTGCTGGGGGTCCACGCCGAAGAGGATACGGTGGATAGGCTCAAACTTCAGGCTTTCCTCCCGCAGATTGGTCAGCTCCACCATGGCATAGCGTGCGGGGAGACCGGCCCACTGACTGGGGGGCACCATGCGTTTTTGCCGCTCGTAGCACTCTTTGGCGGTGGCGAGGGAGTGGTTGCCGTCGCCCACGGCGTAGGCCATGGGCTGGCTCTGTCCGTACCGGCTGCGGAAGGTCTTGGGGTCTTCCAGCCGCCGGAGGGCGCTGGCCACCTGAGCCAGGGCTTCCTCGTCCAGCTTCCACCCGGTCAGGTGTCCCCCGTCCTCCATCAGGGAGAAGTCATAGAGCTTTTCCATCCGGTCTTTGGCGGCGGTGAGGGGGTCGAAGAGCCACGCTTCGGGGTCGTCCACCAGCACCATCACATGGGACAGTTCCAGCCGGGCGTTTTTGCGCACAGCCACTCTGGGGGGGATGCGGGCGGGTACTACCCCTTCGGTGGAGCGGATGAGGGACTGGGCGCCGGTCTCATAGTCGTAGCGTTCCAGGTCCAGCTTTCCCACCAGTCCCCGCCGGACGCCGCCTCCTCTCAGGCGGCGTTCCACATAGATCATGGCGTTCTGGATGGGCTGGAAGCGGTCTTCCCGGAGATATCGGGTCATATTGTTGTTGACTTCCACGATATCGGTGCCCACATTGGGGCCGTCGAGGCAGCTTTCGGGCAGGACCAGCGCCAGGGTAGAGGGAGCGGTGCCCACGAACTCAGCCACGCGCTGCCAGTATTCCGGCTGGGCGGTGTACTGATCGCAGGCAACCACCGACCAGCGCTTGAGGTCGCAGTTGCGGGGCAGCAGGAGGTCGGCGGGGGTAAAGGCAAGGCCATGAAAAAGATCGTTCATAATACTCCTCCCTTCCCAGGACAGACGGATGAAATTGTAGGTGTTGGGTCAGTTCATAGCCTGCCGGATGGCGGCCAGGAGCTGATCGAAGGTCTCATAGGCGGGGATGTAGGGATAATCGGCCTTGATCTGGTCGGTGCTCTTAAAGAGGAAACCGGCCTTGCTGACCTGGATCATCCCCAGGTCATTGAAGCTGTCACCGGCGGCGATGGTGTCGTAGCCGATGGACTGGAGGGCTTTGACGGTGGTCAGCTTGGACTGGGGGCAGCGCATCTGGAAGCCGGTGATGGTGCCGTCGGGGTCCACCTCCAGGGTGTTGCAGAAGAGGGTGGGCCAGCCCAGCTTTTTCATCAGGGGCTGGGCGAACTGCTCAAAGGTATCGCTGAGGATGATGACCTGAGAGAAGGAGCGCAGCTCATCCAGGAAGGCTTTGGCCCCGGGGAGGGGGTCGATGGAAGCGATGGTCTTCTGGATCTCGGGGAGACCCAGGTGGTGCTCTTTGAGCAGGTCGATGCGGAAGCGCATGAGCTTGTCGTAATCGGGCTCGTCACGGGTGGTGCGTTTCAGCTCCGGGATACCGGCGGCCTCCGCGAAGGCGATCCAGATCTCGGGGACCAGAACGCCCTCCATGTCCAGACAGGTAATAAACATGGTGCCCCTCCTTTTTAGTTGCCTTGTTCTCTGGCCTGTTTTTTGCGCAGGTTGTTGAGGAAGTTGTCCATACGGGTGAGGGCCTCGGCGATGTCCTTCATGCTGGTGGCGTAGCAACAGCGGACGAAGCCCTCGCCGCCGGGTCCGAAGGCGTTGCCGGCGATGACAGCCACCTTTTCCTCCATGAGGAAGCGCTCGCAGAACTCCTCGGAGGACAGTCCGGTGGGCCGGATGTCGGGGAAGACATAGAAAGCGCCCTTGGGCTCGAAGCAGGGCAGTCCGATGCGGCGAAGGCCCTCCACCAGGTAACGGCGGCGGCCGTCGTACTCGTCCCGCATCTTTTCGATGTCGTGGTCACCGTTGCGCATGGCCTCGATGGCAGCGTACTGGCTGGTAGTGGGGGCGGACATGATGCCGAACTGATGGAGCTTGAGCATCTGGGTGACGATGGGAGCGGGTCCGCAGACGTATCCCATACGCCAGCCGGTCATGGCGTGGCTCTTGGAGAAGCCGTTGACCACGATGGTGCGCTCTTTGAGCTGGGGCAGGTTGGCGGGGGAAACGTGGTGCTGACCGTAGGTGAGCTCGGCGTAGATCTCGTCGGAGATGACCATGATGTCGGTGCCTTCCAGCACTTCGGCAATGGCCTCCAGATCCTTGCGCTCCATGATGCCGCCGGTGGGGTTATTGGGGAAGGGCAGCACCAGCACCTTGGTCTTGGGGGTGATGGCGGCGCGGAGCTCCTCGGGGGTGAGGCGGAACTCGTTCTCCGCCTTGGTCTCCACATAGACGGGGGTACCGCCGGCCATCAGGGCCAGAGGACCATAGCAGACGAAGGAGGGCACGGGGACGATGACCTCGTCGCCGGGGTTGAGGAGGCAGCGGAGGGCCAGGTCGATGGCCTCGCTGCCGCCCACGGTGACGATGATCTCGTGGGCGAAATCGTACTGAAGGTCAAAGCGGCGATTGAGGTAGGCGGCGATCTCCCGGCGGAGTTCGGCCATACCGGCGTTGGAGGTATACTTGGTAAAGCCCTTTTCCAGGGAATAGATACCGGCGTCGCGGATGTGCCAGGGGGTGACGAAATCGGGCTCGCCGATGCCCAGGGAGATGGCGTCTTTCATCTCCTCCAGGATGTCGAAGAATTTACGGATACCGGAAGGCTGGACCTGTTGGATCCGGCTGGAAATCAGGTTTTCATAGTTCATACGAAGATCCACTCCCTCTCCTGTTCCTCACGCTTTTCAAAGATGAGGTGCTTTTCCTTGTATTTTTTGAGGATGAAGTGGGTTGCGGTGCCGGTCACGCCCTCCAGAGTTGCCAGGCGCTGACCCACGAACTGGGCCACTTCCTTGAGGGTGCGGCCGGAGATGATGACGGTGAGGTCGAAGGCGCCGGACATGAGGTAGACGCTCTCCACCTCGTCGTACTGGTAAATGCGCTCGGCGACCCGGTCAAAACCTTCGTTGCGCTGGGGGGTGACTTTGACTTCGATGAGTGCGGTGACGCTTTCCCGGTCGGTGCGGTCCCAGTCCACGATAGCCTTGTAGCCCAGGACGACTTTATCCTCCTCGTAAGCGCGGATGGCAGCCTTGACTTCCTCGGCCGACATACCGGACATGGAGGCCAGCTGCTCGGTGGTGAGGGTGCAGTCCTCCTCCAGCAGTTGCAGCAGTTTTTTCATAATATCGCTCTCCTCCTTATTGGGGTGATGAACTTCAGGTTATGATTTCTTTATTATACTCCCTGGCGGGTCCGTAATACAATACTTTGCCTGTCTAAAGCAAAGAAGACGCGCAGAATGCACAAAACAAAAAGACGGTTTTAACTAAAATTGTAAAATATGCGCAACAGGCTCACCGGACACCGGCGAGCCTGTTGTAGTGGGAAGGATTCAAAGGGAATAAGTTCTCTCACAGCGGGCGCGGATCATGGCCTGAATGGATTTGAGATCGGCGAAGGTCTCAGGCCGTTTACCGGGGTCGCGGAGGAGGGCGGCGGGGTGGTAGATGGCGGTCATCATGACCCCTGCCTTTTCCACCCATTGGCCGTGTTCTTTGGTGATCTTATAGTCGGAGTGGATCAGGCGGCCCGCGGCGATCCTGCCCAGACAGACGATGATCTTGGGCCGGATGAGGGCCACCTGATTGCGGAGGTAGCCGATGCAGGCCTCCTGCTCGGTGTTGAGGGGGTCCCGGTTTCCGGGAGGACGGCACTTGACCATGTTGCCGATAAAGACCCGTTCCCGGCTCAGGTCGATCATCTCCATCATCTGATCCAGAAACTGGCCGCCCCGACCGACGAAGGGCCGTCCGGAGAGGTCTTCCTGCTCGCCGGGTCCCTCGCCGATGAACATGACCTCGGCGTCTCTGGGCCCTTCTCCGAAGACCACGTTGGTGCGGGTCTGGGCCAGCGGGCAGCGCTGGCAATGCATGCAGGCGTCATAGAGCTGCTCCCAGTTGAGCATCGGTCCCCCTCCTTTCCGGTGTTTTGGTTATTATAGCACAAAACTGTCCGGAGGAAAAGGTTCAGTGCTGGGGCAGACGGTTTTCCTCCCCCTTATGGATGCGGACCACCAGGCTGGAGAGAGCCACCAGGGCGATCAGGTTGGGCAGGACCATGATGCCGTTGAAGAAGTCGGCCATGTTCCACACCAGGTCCAGCTTGAGGCAGGAGCCGATGATGATGCACACCACCACGATGGCGGCGTAGATCTTGACGGCCTTCTGGCCCAAGAGGTAGCGGACGTTCTGCTCGCCGAAGAAGTACCAGCCGATGATGGTGGAGAAGGCGAAGAAGAGCATGCAGATGGCCACGAAGGCGTTGCCGAAGGAGCCGTAGAGGCTGCTGAAGGCGGTCTGCGCCAGGGCGGTACCCTCGGTGCCGGTGGCCACGGCGTTGGTGGTGAGCATCACCAGGGCGGTGAGGGTGAGGACGATAAAGGTGTCGATGAACACGCCGATCATAGCCACCACGCCCTGATCCTGGGGCTTATCCACCTTGGCGATGGCGTGGGCGTGGGGGGTGGAGCCCATACCGGCCTCGTTGGAGAAGAGGCCGCGGGCCACGCCGTAGCGCATGGCCTCCCGCATGGTGATACCGGCGGCGCCGCCCAGCACGGCCTGGGGATTAAAGGCGCCCTGGAAGATGTGGGCGAAGGTGGCGGGGATGTTCTGCCAGTTGGCAATGATAACGATGAGGCTGCCCACGATATAAATGCCGGCCATCAGGGGAACGATCTTTTCGGTGACCGAGGCGATGCGCTTGACGCCGCCCAGGAAGATGAAGGCGGCCACAGCGGCGACCACGATGCCCACAGCGATCTTGGGCATACCAAAGGCGGTATAGAAGGCGTCGCTGATGGAGTTGGACTGGACCATATTGCCCATGAAGCCCAGGGCCAGGATGAGGGCCACGGAGAAGAAGCCGGCCAGGAACTTACCGAACTTATTCTGGAAGGCGGCGCGGATGTAGTAGACGGGACCGCCCACCACGTGGCCGTTTTCGTCCTTGGTCTTGAAGTGCTGGGCCAGGATGGCCTCGGCGTAGATGGTGGCCATGCCGAAGAAGGCAGCCACCCACATCCAGAAGATGGCGCCGGGACCGCCGGAGACCAGCGCCGTGGCGCAGCCGGTGATGTTGCCGGTACCCACCTGAGCGGCGATGGCGGTAGCCAGAGCCTGGAAGGAACTCATGCCGTCCTTGCTGGCCTTTTTGCCGAAGAGGTTGAAGCCGCCGAAGAGTCGGCGGAAGCCCTCACCGAACTTGCGTACCTGCACGAAGCCCAGCCGCAGGGTAAAGAAGATACCGCCCAGCACCAGCACATAGATGAGAATGTTGTCCCACACAAAGTCGCTGGCGATCTTGACGACACCGGCCAGCTGATCCGATGCCGTCACCAGGCTGTCCCAAATCTGATCCAAATCCATTGCAAACGCTCCCTTTCTCTTTTCCGGAGGAGACCCTGTGTGCCCGCATATGGCGCACGCACGCACTCCCACCATGGACAAAAGAGCGTAAAAAAAAGCCGGTCCCAAATCGGTCCGGCTCTGATCTGACCACAAAAAACGGTCGTTTCCTCTCTGTCCTTTTGCCTGAGAGATCGGCGCGTACGCCTTACACCTTCGGCACCCGAAACCGGGTTTCTCCAGAGCCTTTGCCGTCAGCCAGCGACACACGTACGCCAGCGGCGGTCTTTTCACTGTGAGCACTATCATAGCCCATCTTTCGCCCGCCGTCAAGGAAAAGTTTCTAAACCGAATGGTTTTTGTTTTCCTCCAGCAGGGAAAGAATGGCGGCGGCGGCGCCGTTTTCGGCGTTGGAGCCGGTGACACGCTTGGCCTGCTTTTTGACGTAATCAGGTGCGTTTCCCATGGCGATGGACATGGAAACGGCGGAAAATAGGCCCAGATCGTTGTCGCTGTCGCCGATGCCGGCGGTCTCCTCCATGGGGATGTCCAGCATCTCGGCCAGGGCCTGGAGGGCGGTGCCCTTATCCACTCCCTTGGGGAGGATCTCGATGTTGTTCCATCCGGAGGAGGTAAGGCACAAACCGTCTAACCCTTCCAGATGGGGAGCCACCTGGGAAAACTGGTCCAGGTCGTCGGTCTGGGCGTAAATCTTGTTCACCGGCAGGTCATTTCCAGCCAGAAAGGCGGGAAGATGTTCCACAACTTCTTTGTATTTGTGGAATCCCGGGGCTTCATAGGCCTGAAACATCTCGTCTCCCCGGCGGTCCACCACCAGTCCGTCGCCCACGAAGACCATCATGCCGAAGCCGTGGGTTTCCAGGGCGGACATCGCGGCAAGGGCCTGTTCTCTGGGGAGGGTCCAGCGGCGGAGGTTGCGCTGTTGGGCACAGTCGGCCACGGTGGCGCCCCCCTGACAGACCATGAGGGAGTCACAGCCGGAGAGGGGGACCAGGTGTTCGGCCTCCTGCCAGGAGCGTCCGGTGGCCAGGACCACACGGACGCCCTGTTCTCTGGCCTTTGTGATGGCGGCTTTTGTCTCGGGGGTCACCCTCCACTGGGGATTCAGCAGGGTGCCGTCCACATCCAGGGCAATGAGTCGGTACATATCGATCTCCTTTTGACAAGCTGGGACCGCCCTGTAAAAAGGACGGTCCCAGCGGAATAATACGAAAATCAGAGCATGGAATAGAGCAGTTTGGCCACTTCGGCCCGGGTAATGGGGTTGTTGGGGTTGATGCGGTTCTGATAGCCGCTGACGATACCCTGGGCCACCAGGGTCTCCACATAGGGCAAGGCCCAGCTTCCCACGCTGGAAGCGTCGGTGAAGGTGAGGGGCGCGGTGGCATAGCCCTTGGCCTGGGTGCGGCCCAGCACGGTCATGACCTCCACCCGGGTGATGGAGGCGTTGGGATTGGCCAGCAGGGAGCCGTCGGCCCCGGCGGTGCCCTGAAGGATGCCCAGGGCATACATGGCCTTGATCTCGGAGCGGCACCAATCGGGGATGGCGTCGGCGTCAGCGAAGGGCAGTTCGGTATCGGCATAGAGGGAGAGGTCCAGACCCATCCAGCGGGCGGTCATGGCGAAGAACTCGCCCCGGCTGATGTTGCGGTCGGGCTGGAAGAGGAGGGCGCCGTCAGCGCCGCCCACGCCGTTGGTGACGCTGTGCTCGTAGAGGTATCCGGCATAGGTGGCGGCCCAATGGTCGTCCATGTCGGAGAAGGTACCGGCGGTGACGGAGGAGGCCACGTCAGCGGAGCCCCGGCCCAGGTTGCCGCTGGCGTCCCGGACGGTGACGGTGACCCGGTGGGCCTTGCCGTCGGAGAGGTTCAGGTTGGCGGTGAGGGCGCTGGCGCCTTCGTTCCAGCTGCCGTTTGTCTCCACGCCGTCTACGGTGAGGACCACCTGTTCACTGGAGAAGGTGCGGTCCAGATCGTCGCTGACCACGGCGGTGAGCTGACTGCCGGATAAGGTCATCTTGACGGTAGGGGGGGTAATATCCTGGATCTCCTGATTGGCAGAGGTGATCTGATCGATCCAGAGGGTACCCTCGGTCTGATCGGTGCCGCAGAGGATCTCAAAGCCGGTGATCTGGGTGGTGCCGCTGGGCAGCTGGAGCATGGTCCACTGCCAGTCGGTGTGGTTGAGTCCGGTGACGGTGTGGACTTCCTGTTCACCGTCGGCATTGGTGGTGTAGACGCTCAGGCTGTTGTCCGAGCCGTCGCCCTTCACCCACAGGCCCACATACCGCTCGCCCTGAGGCAGCGTGAGGGCGCTGGAGAGGGATGCCTTGCCCTCCTGAGTGGTGTAGTCCATGCGCAGACAGGCCGAACCCAGTTTGACGTTGGCCTGGTTTTCTTCCATGGTCAGCTGCACGGTCTCGCTGGGCATGATGGTGGCCGGTCCCTCCTCCTCGAAGGACTCCAGCGTGCTGATGTGACCGGCCACGTTGACCTGGATGGTGACCTGCTTGCCGCCGGCGGAGACGGTGATGGAGCCTACGCCTTTGTCGTCCGAGGCGGTAAAGACGCCGTTTGCGTCGATGGTGCCGATGTTGGAGGCACACTTCCAGGTGTAACAGGTATCCTGACTGACCAAAGCGAGGTTCCGGTATTTGGCGCTGGCGTTGAGGTCCACCTGTTCGCCGGGGCTGAGACTGAGGGTGGTGACGGCCGCGCCGGTGTCGGCTCTGGAGACGGTGATGGTATCGGGGGATTGGATGACGGTCACCGAAGCGGAGCCTTCATACCGTCCATCGCTGGCGGCCACTTCCGTGATGCCCCCCTCGCTTCCGGCGGTGAAGAGGCCGTCGGCGGTGATGGTGCCGTCTCCGTTGCGCAGGGAGTAAAGGAGTTCAGCTTCCTCCTCGGTCTCCATGGGGAAGTAGGCGGTATCCAGCGGTGTGGCGGAGAACTGGACCGAAGCGCCGGAGAGGAGGATATTGTCTCTGGGTTCCAGATAATAGCTGCCCAGCTCGCCGGTGGGCTGGAGGTCGGTGGTGAGGAAGATGGCGGTGGAGTTGGAGCGCTGGGTGCCCTCAGAGGGCTTATTTTGAATTTCCATGCTGTCTTCCACGGGGTAAGTAGCGCCCAGAGTGGTAGAGCCGCCGCCGTCCAGAGCCACGGCCTGAACGCAGCCCAGCTCGATGAGGCGCTTTGCGGTCTGCTCCAGGGTACAGCCCACGCTGTACCCGGCCTGACCGCCGTCCAGGGTGTAGAAAATGACGCTGCCGTCCTCTTTGATGCCGATGGCGGTGCGTGCGGTCCTGGTGTTGGCATTGCTGTCGTTCTGGAAGGTGGAATAATCCACCTGGCCGTTATTCACCAGACGGCTGGGCGCGCCGGTGGCGGAGACGGCCTGCGCCCAGTTGTTGGTAGTGTCCTTGCTGGTAAAGTCCACCTCCACGGTGTCGCCGGGCTTGAGGGCTTTGAGCGGGTCGGTCCACATGGTACCGCTCTGGTTGTTGACGGTGAGGATGTACTTACCGGCGGGGATGGAGATGGAGCCGGTGGATTCCAGCACCTGCTCGACCGTAAAGGTCATCCGTCCGCCGATAACGGGCTGATCGGAGCGGGTGACCTGGGTGCCGTCGGCCCGGGTGACGGTGTCGCCCAGATTGTCGGTCACGGGGGTGAGGATGACGTCCACACCGGGGCTGGTGTTCTGGGTGGTGGTGGCGAAGTCGCTGTTCATGAGGGTGTAGGAGCTGCTGCCGTTGCGGATCTTGTTAAAGCCTCCGGCCACCATGTAGGTCTGACCGCCGAAGGTAGCCTGAATGGAGATGGCGGGCTTTCCGATGAAGGCGGTGCCGTCGGCCCGGAAGCCCACGGCCCAGTACCACGCGCCGCTGCCCAGGGAGCTGTCGGCGGAGTAGGCGGAGCGGAGGACGCCGTCGGTGATGACGATGCCGTTGGGCGCGCCGGTGGAGAAGGCGTAGTAATCGCCGTTGATGCCGCCCACCACCCGGTCGCCCTGCTGTTCCAGGGTCTTGGCCATGCCGGAGAGGGTGTCTCTGCTGATGATGGTGTTGCCGTAGGCCACGGTGGGGACCACGTCGCTGTTGGGGGCGTAAGTGAGGAAATGTTCGGTGCGCAGGTCGGAATATGTATCGCTCCAGAACTGGCCCTTGGTGATGCCGGTGCCCACCGAGAGGTCGGTACTGGTGGCGTGCAGGTCGTGTCCGAGTGCCACGGAGGCCTGCGCGGCGGGGCCCATGACAAGGGTGAGGGCCAACGCGGCGGACAAGATCTGCCGGATGGATGTTTTCATGATCGAGGTACCTCCATTAAAATCTGGCCCGGGGGAAGGGCAAAAAGACGCCCGGCCCCACTGGGCCGGGCGTTGAGAAACGACAGCTCACAGAGCTTGTCCCCTATGGTAACACAAACCGCCGGACTTGTAAACAGGAAGGGAAAAAGAGACCGTTTCTGTTACATTTCCGGTCCTTGCTGTTCTCTTATCCTGCGGAGTCTGGGCAGGAGGGTGTCCAGGGCCTCCTTTTCCTGCACCTCCAGCAGCGTGCCGATGAGCTGGTTGGAGACCAGGAAGCCGGAAGGGGTAAAGTGCCACCGGCGCTCTTCCCGGACGGCCCAGCCTCTGCGCTCGTACTCCTCCAGCTTCTGCTCGATGGGGTCGAAGTTCATAAAGTATTCTCTCCGGTATTCCCACTCTTCCACGCCCCGGACGGTGCGCAGGCGGAGCATAAGGTACTCGCCGCTCCGCTCCCGCTGAGGGATGAGCTCCGACTCATCCACGATGTTTCCCCCGTGGAGGACGCCCTTGATGTAGCGGTCCAGATCGCGAACAAAGGAATAGCGCCGTCCGCCGAAGTCGGAGTGCGCGCCGGGGCCGAAGCCGATGTAGGGATTTCCCAGCCAGTACTTGAGGTTGTGCCGGGACTGGAAGCCGTTTTTGGCAAAGTTGGAGATTTCATACTGCTTATAGCCCGCTTCCCTGAGCCGGTCCACCATCCAGAGATACATATCGGCTTGCAGATCGTCGTCGGGGATGATCTCGCCGCCGGCGACCCGGAGGAAGAGCGGGGTACCCTCTTCCACCTTCAGACCATAACAGGAGAGATGTTCCGGTTCCAGAGCGATGAGGTCTTCCACCGACTGCTTCCAGCCCTCCATATCCTGCCCGGGCAGACCGTAAATGAGGTCCAGGCTGAGATTTTTGATCTTGGCGTCACGGACGGCCTGCACGGCCTCTTTGGCCTGCTGGAAGGTATGGGGCCGGTGGAGGTTGGCAAGCTGGGCATCACAGGAGGACTGAACGCCCAGTGAAATACGGTTGACGCCGGCGCGGCGGAGGGAGGTGAGCATTTTTTTGTCCACGCTGTCGGGGTTGCATTCCACGGTGATCTCGGCGTCGCGGATCACGTCGAAGCGGCGCTGGATCTCGGCCAAAATATCCCGCAGGCGTTTGGCGCCGAAGAAACTGGGGGTACCGCCGCCGAAGTAGATGGTGTCCACCTGATATCCTTTGGCCAGGGGCGCAGTCTCGCGGATGTGGGCAATGAGGGCTTTGCGGTAGTCCTCCATCCGGTCCTCCCGTCCCGCCAGCGAGTAGAAGTCGCAGTAATCACACTTGCTGCGGCAGAAGGGGATATGAACATAAATACCGAGTTTTCCTGGCATGGGACGACACCTCAATAGAAGAATGACGGCGCACGCAGCGCACATGCAGCCGTTCTGGTAGATTTTTATTATACCGCGTTTTGGACAGATTGAAAATAGGCGCGATGTCGCTTTTTGCGGAAATTGGCAGAACGGCAAAAGGGATCCTGATTTTTGGAGTTGGTTATGGTATACTTTCAGCAGAAAAAGGGGGATTACAGCCATGGAAAAGAGGAGCGCCCGCCGTCTGACCCTGACGGTGCCGCCGGAGCAGGACGGCGTGAAAGTAGACACGTTGCTGCGCCGCACGCTGGGTCTTTCGGGTACGTTGGTGAAGAAGGCCAAGCGCCTCACAGACGGCATTTTGCTGGACGGCCGCCCGGTCTGGGTGACGGCGTCCGCCCGGGCGGGACAGACCCTGTCGGTGCTGGTGGGCGACTTACCGGATGCAGTGGGGGACATCGCCCCTGCGCCCGGACCGCTGGACATCGTGTATGAAGACGAGGATATTCTGATTCTGAACAAGTCCGCCGGCGTGGCCATGCACCCCAGTCCGGGCCACGATACCGATACGCTGGGGAATTTTGTCGTAAATTATTACAACCAGTGTGGACATAGTCCCATTTTCCGACCGGTGAACCGGCTGGACAAGGGCACGTCGGGGCTGTTGTGCGCCGCCCAGCACGCCCACGCGCACGAAAAGCTGAAAGAGGCGCTGCACACCCCGGCTTTTCAGCGGGTCTATCTGGCGGTGTGCGAAGGGGTTCTTCCTGCCCGCTCCGGCGTGATCGACGCCCCCATCGGTCGGGAAGAGGGCTCTTCTATCCGCCGTACGGTTTGCCCCGACGGACTTCCCGCCCAAACGGAATACGAAGTGCTGTCCAGCGCCCACGGCCGCAGTCTGGTGCGTCTCACCCTGACCACCGGGCGGACCCATCAGATCCGGGTCCATATGGCCCATATCGGCTGTCCGCTGACGGGGGATTTTCTTTATGGCACGGAAATAGAAGCCATTTCCCGCCCTGCCCTCCACTCCCATCAACTGACGCTCTGTCATCCGGTGACCGGACAGCAAATGAGCTGGATGGCTCCCCTGCCTGATGACATGGCCCGTCTCCTGGAGGTCTAAGGTTTGACCAGCAGCGTGGAGATTTGCAGGGACAACGGAGGCACACAGTCCAAGGCAACCTTTGTGGCAGACCGCCCCATTCCACAGATGAAAAGAGGTCAGGACCAAACGGTCCTGACCTCTTTGATTCAATGAAACCACCGCTCTCCCAACGAGACGCCAAAGGAAAAGGCGGCGTACAGGGAAAGCAGAAAGAGCACCATCAACCCATATCCAAACAGCAGTCCGGTGACAAACCGCCTTGGATTGGTACTCTCATAGGAAGTACGCGCCTGGATGACGCCGTCAGCCACCATGGGAATGAGGAGCAGCGCGGCAACCCATACCGGCGGATGCCAGAAGGCCACGGAACACACCGCAGCCAGTACCCCCGTTACCTCGCCGGTGCAGCGGGCACAGACGGGAAAGGGCCGCCCCTTATAGTGAAAGGAGCGGTCCTCCCTGCAATGGCACCCGCAAAGAATGGGGAGCCATCGATAAAGCCAGTTCAGCAAATCAGTAGTACATCATGCTGGTGCCAACGCCCACAACGATAGCCAAAATGTAGAAGACCACACCGATGCATACCGAGATAAGCGCGCCCATACCAGCCGTCTTAGCGGTGACAGGCTTTTCATCCTTCCAAACCAGGAAGAGGATCAGGCCCACAAGAGGGATACAAAAGCCCAACAAGCCCCAACCGAAGCCGCCGTTGTCATAGCTGTTGCGAGGCGGCATGCCGCCGGAGTAGTTATAGTTGGCGCCGGAGTTCTGCGACGCGCCGCACTTGGGACAAATCATTGTTCCGTCGTTGATCTGGGAACCGCAGTTCTTGCAAAAAGCCATAGTTTTGCCTCCCAACTAAAATTGAATCACACAATCACACAAAAGAGGGTGTGCGCAGGATCATTATATCGAATCCTGTCGGCAAGCGCAAGATATTTTCCCTGACCGAAATAATTTTTATAAAGCAAACGTCCAGTCACATGGAGACCTGATCCAGGGCCTTTTCCAGATCTTTGAGGAGATCTTCCACATCCTCGATGCCCACCGAGAGGCGCACCAGGTCGGGAGAGATACCGGCGGCCTGCAATTCCTCGTCGTTCATCTGGCGGTGGGTGGTGGAAGCGGGATGGAGCACGCAGGTCTTGGCGTCGGCCACGTGGGTGGCGATGGAGGCCAGCTCCAGCCCGGCCATGAAGGCCTCGGCGGCGGCGCGCCCGCCCTTGACGCCGAAGGAGACCACGCCGCAGGAGCCGTTGGGCATATACTTCTGGGCCAGTTCGTGGTGGGGATCGCCGGGGAGACCGGGGTACTTGACCCAGGCCACCTTCTCATGGCTCTGGAGGAACTTGGCCACCGTCAGGGCGTTTTCACAGTGGCGGGGCATACGGAGGTGGAGGGTTTCCAGACCCACGTTGAGGAAATAGGCGTTCATGGGGGCGGCGCAGGCGCCGAAATCCCGCATGAGCTGTACCGTAGCCTTGGTGATGAAAGCGCCGCCCAGACCAAAGCGCTCGGTGTAGGTCACGCCGTGGTAGCTCTCATCGGGGGTGGTGAGGCCGGGAAACTTGTCGGCGTGGGCGGTCCAGTCGAAGGTGCCGCCGTCCACGATGGCGCCGCCCACCTGGTTGGCGTGGCCGTCCATGTACTTGGTGGTGGAGTGGGTGACAATGTCGGCCCCCCACTTGAGGGGCTGGCAGTTGATGGGGGTGGGGAAGGTGTTGTCCACGATGAGGGGCACGCCGTGGGCGTGGGCCACCCGGGCGAACTTTTCGATGTCCAGCACGGTGAGGGCGGGGTTTGCGATGGTCTCACCGAAGAGGGCCTTGGTGTTGGGGCGGAAAGCGGCGTTCAGCTCTTCCTCGGAACACTCGGGGTCCACGAAGGTGAACTCCACGCCCATACGGCGCATGGTGACGGCGAAGAGGTTATAAGTGCCGCCGTAGATGGCGGAGGAAGCCACCACATGGTCGCCGCAGGAGGCGATGTTGAAGATGGCGAAGAAATTGGCGGCCTGACCGGAGGCGGTGAGCATGGCAGCGGTGCCGCCCTCCAGGGCGCAGATTTTGGCGGCCACCTGATCGCTGGTGGGGTTCTGGAGGCGGGTATAGAAGTAGCCGCTGTCCTCCAGGTCGAAGAGCTTGCCCATGGCCTCGCCGGTCTCATACCGGAAGGTGGTGGACTGGACGATGGGGATGTTACGGGGCTGTCCGTTTTCGGGGCGGTAGCCTGCGTGGAGGCACTGAGTGCCGGGATGCTGCTGGCTCATGTGTGGTCTTCCTTTCTTGCAACGTTGGGATACCCCGTGAAAGGCGGGGCCTGGCGTCCGGTCAGACCGGCGGCGTCAGTGGAAACTATGGTACTTTACCGCGGCAAATTTGTCAACTCTTTTCCAGGGAAGCGTCGGCTTCCAGGGGTTCGCTGAGGTTGATACCGGCCTGCATCCCCAGATTCTGGCCTTCCACCCGGATCTGTACAGCGCTGACGCCGTCCAGATTGCTGGACATGGTGTTGACCAGGGAATAGAGGCAGAGCTTTATCTGGGCGTCGGTACCGGAGAAGAGGGCCATAAACTCCTGGGAGAGATCCAGATAGCAGATGCCGTTTTCGGCAACGCCGCTGATGAGGTAGGTGTCGGGCGGCAGGGCCTGACCCAGACTTTCGGAGAGGGGCCCGGCCAGAAGGGCGCCGAAGACGCCGCTGATCAGGGAATCGCCTTCCACCAGCATCATCTGCCGGTATTCCAGTCCCAGACCTTCGCCGGAGGTGCGTGGGAACCAGAGGGCGGCGGTATAATAGATGGGCTGCTCCTCGGAGCCGGAGAGGATGACGTCCTCCGGGCGGAGCTGGGTGGTGGTCTGGAAGGGGAGGGTCTCCCCCTCCACGGTGACCTGCACGGCGTCCACGTCCTCCACCTGGCAGAGGGTAAGGGTCAAACAGTAGTTGGCCAGGGTCAGGTCGATGCCGGACAATCCGCCGTAGGGTTCGGAGAAGTCCAGGGAGAGAACGCCGTTTTGCAGGCTCCAGCTGCGCAGTTCGGTGCCCTCAGGGAAGGGGCTGCTCTGGCTGCTCTCATAGGGCTGCTGGAGGAGCAGGTCCAACAACGCGGGGACCACCGCCTGTCCGTCAGGGACGGCATAGGTCTCCGCGGCCACGGCAGCGCCGTCGGCGTCCTCGGCGGAGCGGTAATAGACCTGATAATTGTGGCTGTCGTCGGCGGAACGGACCAGCACGCAGCCGCTGAGCAGCAGTGCGGCGGAGAGTCCGGCGGCAGTCAGGGCGACTTTTTTCATGGTCTCTCCTCCTTCTGCTGCCAGCGGGGAAAGCGGACTTCAAAGCAGCTGCCCGGCTCCGGTTCTCTCCGGCGGACGGAGACGGAACCACCGTGCTGGCGCACCGTATCCCGGACGATGGAGAGGCCCAGACCGGTGCCGCCGGCGGCGCGGGAGCGGGCCTTGTCCACCCGGTAGAAGCGGTCAAAGATTTTGGGCAGGTCCTGTTCCGGGATGCCCACGCCGGTATCCTCGATGCGGAGCAGGACGGAATCCAGCTGGGGTCCGGTCAGAGTGAGGGTGACCATCACCCGTCCGCCGGGCAGGTTATATTTGACGGCGTTTTCCATCAGGTTGAAGGCCACCTGATAGATATCGTCTTCGGTGGACAGAATGAGACATCCCGGTTCCAGATGCAATTCCAGGGTCACATTGACGGCTCTGGCCAAGGGGGAGAGCATCCGTTCCACCTTTTCGGCCACCTTGCCCACGTCCACCGGCACCAGCGCAACGGCCCGGCCGTTATCCAGCCGGGTGAGGGCCAGCAGCTTTTCCGTGATGCGGGTGAGGCGCTCGGCCTCTTCGCCGATGTCGCTCACAAACTCCTGCACCGTCTCAGCGTCCATGCCGTCGTTCTGGAGGATGGAGTCGGTGAGCAGGCGAATGGAGGCCAGGGGGGTTTTCAGCTCGTGAGAGGCGTCGGAGACAAAGCGGCGGCGGACCTCCTCGGTGGTCTGGAGCCTGCCGGTGAGCTCGTTGAACTCATCGGCCAGCAGGGCCAGCTCGTCCTTACCGGAGACCGACACCCGGTGGCTGTACTCGCCTTCCCGGACGCTGCGCACGCCGGCCAGCAGCTCCTCCACCCGCCGGGTAACGGCCTTGGAGAATACCACGCTGAGGATGAGGGCGGCGGCGCACAGCAAAATAGAGATGTTGCGCAAATTGTCCTGAAAGTTCATTAAGAGCTGGGCCTGATCGCTGTCGTACTCGTAGAGATAGACCGCTCCCTGGGTCATGCCCCGGTAGACCACCGGAGAGGCGGCGCGGCTGCGGAAGGCGCTCTCCCGGTATTCCGAGCGGAAGACGTCGTTGCCATGGAGGGCGGTGACCACTTCCCATAAAAGGGCGTACCGTCCCTCGGCGTTGTCCAGCTGGCTGGTGTCGTAGAGGACCCGCCCGGCGGGGTCGGTGACCATGATGCGGTCCACCCCGGTGATGCCCAATTTGGTCAGGTTTGCCTCCACGCCGTCGGCGGTGAGGGCCTCAGAGCCTGCCAGCGTCGAGGTGACGATGTCGGTCTGGCGGCGGAGGGAATCTTCTTTGGACTGGAACATCAGACTCTGGGAGATCAGGACGGGATAGGTATTGAGGAAGATGGTCAGGGCGATGACGATGGCGCCGTAGCTGAGGGTGAACCGGGTCTGGAGGGAGCGGGCAGGCCCTACCAGACGGCGAACCGGACCCCAGTTGGCCAGCCGTTTGAGCCAGCGGGGCTTATCCATTTTTGAGGTAATAGCCCACGCCCCACTTGGTCATGAGGTAGGCGGGATGGGCAGGGTCCAGCTCCAGTTTTTCCCGAAGGCGGCGGATATGGACGTCCACGGTGCGGTAATCGCCGGCGTACTCATAGCCCCACACCACGTTCAGGAGATTTTCCCGGCTGTATACCCGGTTGGGGTTGCGCATGAGCAGCTCCATCAGGTCGAATTCCTTGGCCGTCAGATCCACAGGGGTGTTGTCCTTCCAGGCGGCCCGCTCGTCGGGGTCCAGGGTGATGTGTCCCACAGTGAGCCGTCCGCCCCGTGCTTTCTGCTGGGTCATGCCGGCCCGGCGGATGAGGGCGCGGATGCGGGCTTTCAGTTCCAGGATGTTAAAGGGTTTTGTGATGTAATCGTCGGCGCCGCACTCAAAGCCCATGAGCTTGTCGGCGTCCTCGCTGCGTGCGGTGAGCATGATGATGGGCACATTGGAAAACTCCCGGATGCGCATGCAGGCCTGGAGGCCGTCGATGCGGGGCATCATCAGATCCAGGAGGATGAGGTCGAAGGAGCAGCCCCGGGCCAGCTCCACGGCGGTCTCGCCGTCGTACCCCACTTCCACCTGGTAGCCTTCGCTCTCCAGGTTGAATTTGATGGCCTTAACGATGACTTTCTCATCATCCACGACTAATATTTTCAAAGATGACTCTCCTTTCCGCGGTCATTCTACGGTAATGCTGTCTATGATATTGGCCAGAATCCCTTCGCCGATGCCGCTCACCCGGGTCAGATCCTCCGGGATACGGAAGGGGCCGTTTGCTTCCCGGTCGTCCACGATGGCCTGAGCCCGTTTTTCTCCGATACCGGGGAGGGTCTGAAGCTCTTCCAGACCGGCGGTGTTGATGTTGATTTTTCCCGTCATCCCGGCGGACGGAACAGCAGAAGATGGGGATGGTTCCGGCTGGGCCGTGGAGGAAGCCGGCGGTTCCACAGCGGTATCCTCTATCTTTGCTGCAATGGCGTGACGTTCCACCCGAACGGCGGGAACACGGCCGCTGCCGCTGGACAGCCAACCGACGGAGCAGACAACGCATAGTGCGCACAGTACAAGGGAAGCCCATTCAATACCGGAAAATTTTCGCATTTTTCCGCTCCTTTCCGTTGCGCCGCCGGTTGTGGTTTGGTATAATAATTTATAGCACACTTCTCTCAGGAAGGAAGACCGGAGGATTTCCGGATCTGCTTTAGTATAACATAAATATGGAGCGTTTCCTATGAAAAAAAATCGTATTCTCTCTTTTTTGCTCTCTCTGGCGCTGGGTGCGTCTCTGCTGAGCGTTCCCGCCCTTGCCGCTGAGATCGACACCCACGCCGCCGCCGAGGGCGAGGTGGTGGAAGAAGTAGATATCCGCCAGACCGCCGATTCCTCTCAGAGCCAGATCATCGCCGATATGCATGTGGAGGCCGGTTCCGCCATTCTGGTGGACGCCGACACCGGCGAGATCCTCTATGAGCAGGACGCCCACGTCAAGCGCTATCCTGCCTCCATCACCAAGGTCATGACCTGTCTCCTCACCCTGGAGGCGGTGGACCGGGGCGAGCTGGGTCTGGAGGACGTGGTGACGGCCAGCAGCAACCTGCACACCGGCATTGGCGAAAACGCCTCCACGGCGGACATCAAGGAAGGGGAGCAGCTGCGCATCATCGACCTTCTGTACGCGGCGCTGATCCCGTCGGCCAACGAGGCGTGCAACGTGCTGGCCGAGGCGGTGTCGGGCAGTGTGGACGCCTTTGTGGACCTGATGAACCAGCGGGCTCAGGAGCTGGGCATGGCGGGCACCCACTTTGCCAATACCCACGGCTATCATGACGACGACCACTATACCACCGCTTACGACATCTATCTCATGAGCCGGGAGGCCATGAAGTACGAGACCTTCCGTACCATCGTCTCCTCCAAGAACTACACCATGCCGGCCACCAACATGAACCCCGAGCGGATCGTCCGCTCCACCAACGGCCTGATTTCCACCTATAACGTGACGGGCTACTGGTACGAGTACGCCATCGGCGTCAAGACCGGCCACACGCCGGAGGCGGGCTATTGTCTGTCCGCGGCGGCGGAAAAGAACGGCAAGACCCTGATCTCGGTGGTCATGGACTGCACCCGGGTGGAGGGCACCACCGGCAGCGAGGGCTTTACTTACTTTTCCGAGAGCAAGCGCCTTCTGGACTGGGGGTTTTCCAACTTCTCTCAGCAGGTGATTCTGGACGACTCAGCCATGGACTTCCCCGAGGTGGGTGTGACCCTTTCCAAGGAAGCGGACTATGTGACGGTCCGTCCCAGCGGTTCGCTCTCCGTGACGCTGCCGGACGACATTGATATCAGCTCCTTTGAGCGGGTGGTGGACTGCCCCGAGACGGTGGAAGCCCCTGTGGAAGCAGGGCAGAAGCTGGGCACGGTGACCATGACCTATAACGGCCAGGAATACGGCACACTGGACCTGGTGGCCAACAGCACCGTGGCCCGGTCGGAGCTGCTCTACCGTCTGGATCAGATCCAGCGCTTTTTCAGTCAGCTTTGGGTGCGCGTGGTGCTCATCGTGCTGGCTGTGGTGCTGGTGGTGCTGGTGATACGCGGCCTGCTCTTTGGCGGACGCCGGGGCGGAAACCGTTACGGCGGCACATCCCGCTCCCGTTACTCCGGCCGTCGCCGCCGCTGATCTTTCGCTGTTTTCATTTTTAAAAGGACTTGCTGTTTGATGCAGCAGGTCCTTTTTTCTTTCTGTGTTGACAAAAGAGGTTTGTTCTGATAAACTCCAGATGCCGGGAGGTCCCTTGCGACAAACCCATTTTATGTGACAGGAGGCTATTTTATGGAAGACTATCAGCTGTACGAGGCGGAATACCGCCTGATGGATCTGGTCTGGTCCCGGGAACCCATCAATTCCACCCAGCTGGCGCGGCTTTGCCTGGAGCAATTTGGGTGGAAAAAGCCCACTGTGTACAATCTCATCCGCAAGCTGAGTGACCGGGGATTTCTGCGCAATGAGAATGCCACGGTCACGGCGCTGGTGGACCGGAGCGCGGTGCGCCGCTATGAGAGCGCACAGGTGGTAAAGCACAGCTTTGGGGATTCTTTGCCCGCCTTTGTGGCGGCTTTTCTGAGTAACCGGCGGCTGAGCGCCGCGGAAGCGGATGCGCTGCGCCGTCTGATCGATGAAAGTGAGGAAGACCATGCGTGAATGGTTTCAGACGATTCTTTCCATGAGTCTCACGGCAGGGGTGACCGCCCTGGTAGTGCTTCCCTTGCGCTGGCTGGGGCAGCGGCTGAAATTGCCTGGCGGGCTTTCTGTGCTGCTGTGGCTGGCGGTACTGGTGCGGATGGTGCTGCCCACAGGGGTGCTGACCGCTCCTTTCAGCCTGCTGCGCTGGAGCGCGCCGGTGGTGGAGACCCAGGCGGAAACCTTTGCGGCGTCTCTGCCGGCAGATGCTGCCCTGCCGTCCGGAACAGCGGCCGCTGCGGTTCTCTCCGTTCCGCCGCTCCCCTGGTATTTCTGGGTCTGGCTGCTGGGCGCGGTGCTGCTGTGGAGTTATACCCTTTTTACCTGGGCCCGTCTGGGCGCGCAGGTCTCTTCCGCGATTTGCCGGTCGTCGGAGGGAACGGAGTGGTGGGAGAGCGACCGGATTTCCTCTCCCTTTGTGTACGGTCTGCTGCGTCCCCGAATCTTTGTTCCTTTGGGTGTGGAAGCGGATGTGCTGCACTGGGTGCTGCGCCACGAGCAGTCTCACATCCGGCTGGGTCATCCTGTTCTAAAGCTTCTCTTCTTTGTGGCGCTGGGATTGCACTGGTGGAATCCTGTGTTGTGGCTGGCGTGGTTTCTTTTCTGCCGGGATCTGGAGCTCCAATGTGACGCCGCCGTGCTGCGCCGCTGGCCGGCATACCGGAAGGAATACGCTTCCGCTCTATTGGCGCTGGCATCCCCCCATCCGGCCCCCTTTGCTCCGCCGGGCTTTGGAGAGACCGGCGTGGGCCAGCGTATCCGGCGGGTGCTGAACTGGCGGCGTCCTACGGTATGGGCCGCGGCAGCCCTTTTGCTCGTCCTTTTGGTGGGCATCGGTCTTGTATGCGATCCCCTCTATCGCCCGCTGCCTCAGACCACCCCTGAACTCACCCTCCACCTCACCGAGGACGGACCGGGCAAAGAGGGGGGCGACGTACTGCCTGTCTCCCCCACCGGGGAAGGTACATGGACAGACACGCTGCCCGCCCTGCACCGGTTCAGCAGCATCCCTTCCCCCTGGGTGGACCTCTATCTGGATGAAAACCGGATGCCGGATGAGATCCAGTGTACGGAGTATCTGCTGGAGGACGGCGTCCCAACGGGCGCGCAACCGGCGGAGCTCTCCCCGTACGGCAATGATACCGGTTTTCTGCTTCGGGTACGTCCCCGGGGGACCGGTTCGGGCGGACTGGAGACCCGGCTTTATGTGTTGGACTGCCTGTGGCAGTCGGGCAAAGACCGTCTGTCTCTCTCTTACGCCTTTCAGCTGACCTTCCCCCGCGTGGCGGAGAATCAGAAACTGACAACGCCCATTCTGGTGGCCGGGGACACCCTTCTCTCGGATGGCGGAGAAGCCTCTGTTCCTTACGGCGCATATCTGAATCTGACCCATCCGGACCGCAGCGGAGAAGTCTCCCTCACCGCCCATACCCGGGAGAGCGGTGAAACAGACATTTCCAGCGGCAGTGTGGCGGGCGGCTCCACCGGGGTGAAACTCACCCCCATCGGCGTTCCGGAGGGAACCTACCCGCCCCAGACCCAGTACTATACCCTGACGTACACTTGGGAGGACGGTACACAGAGCATCTATACCTTTACGCTCCATCTGACCCCATAGACGCAAAAGAAGGCGGACTGCTTCCAAATCCGGAGCAGTCCGCCCTTTTTCGTGAAAATACGGAGCGGTATAGATGTATCGGTGAGCTGTCCCATACCGACCGCTTGCCCTATCTCTTATCTTTTATCCCTTATCTCTGATCTCCCCCAGCGCCTTGGCCAGCTGGTCGGGACAGGAGGTGGCCTTTCCGCCGCAGCGGATGCCGGAGAGACGCCGGATGACTTCCTCCACCGGCATTCCCTCCACCAGCTTGGCAATGCCCTGAAGATTGCCGTCGCAGCCGGCGGTGACTTTCAGAGAACGGACCACACCGTCCTCCACGTCGATGCACATTTTGCGGGAACAGACGCCCTTGGGCTGATACTCATAAATCATGCTGCGTTCCTCTTTTCTCTAAAATACTCCGCTCACCGGCGAGATTCTCTTCAAACAGGGCGCGGACCGTCCGGGGGTCGTCACTCTGTCCCAGGGCCCACATGAGTTTGGTGACAGCGGCTTCGGTGGTCATGTCCCGTCCCTGGAGGACGCCCTGTTCCAGCGCCAGCCGTCCGGCCTGGTAGAGGGAGAAGTCGCTGGGCTCATAGAGGCACTGGCTGCACACCACCACCGCCACGCCGGCCTGAGCGGCGGTCTGGAGCTTGGCCACCAGATCCCGGCGGACAAAGTGGAGCCCGCCCGCGCCGAAGGCTTCGATGACGATGCCCCGGTAGTGCATCTGGAGAAGCATATCGAAAAGCTCCGGGTCCACGCCGGGGGTGAGCTTCATCAAAAATACCCGGGGGGAAATGGCGTCTTTGAGAACACATTCCGCCCCGGCCTTTGGGGGCAGCGCGCCGGGGTTGAGGTTGAGCCCGCCGCCGGAGATCTGGGCCACATAGGGCCAGTTGACGCTCTCGAAGGCGTCAAAGCCGGTGGTGCGGGTCTTGACGGCCCGGGTGCCCAGAATGACCTTCCGGTCGAAGGCCACGAAGACGCCGGGCGTGGCGGAGGCGGCCATGGCCAGCGCCAGCCGGAGATTTTCCGGACCGTCGGAGAGGGGGTGGTCGATGGGGAGCTGGGACCCGGTGAGGACCACGGGAATGCCGATGCCCCGCACCATAAAGGAGAGGATGGCGGCGGTATAGGCCATGGTATCGGTGCCGTGGGTGACCACGATGCCGTCAAACCGGTACCGGTTCTGATAGACGTGGCGGGCGATGATCTGCCACTCCTCGGGCTGGATGTTGGAGCTGTCCATGTGGAGGATGTCGCGGACGGTGACCTCATAGTTTGCCAGGGTGCGGCGGGGCAGCATGGCGGTGAGGGCCGCGCCGTCCAGGCCGGGGGCCAGTCCCTCGTCGGTGGGCTGGGAGGCGATGGTCCCGCCGGTGGCCAGCAGGAGGATACGGGGTTTGGTCACGTCAGAACACCTCCGCCAGAGCGGCGGCCCGGTCCATGGCCTGATGAAGGATGGTGGCCCGGTCAAGGCTCACGTCGTCCAGCCCCTCGGCGGCCAGGCACTGAAATTCCCGGATGCCGTACATGGCGCACAGGGCTTCCAGCTGTTTTGCACCCATCTCCATCCAGGAGGTGCCCGGCCGGGAGAAATTCCCGCCCCGGGTGGTGATGAGCAGAAGCTTTTTGGCTTTGCAGAGGCCCACGCTCCGCCCCACTTCGTCATAGCCGAAGGTGATGTCGCACACTGAGATCCGCTCCAGATAGATCTTCAAAATAGCGGGAAAGGAGAGGTCCCAGAAGGGGGCGGCAATGACGATCTTGTCGGCGGCGGCGAACTGCCGTGCGGGGGCGAAGATCTCATGGTCCAGCTGACCGGCGTTCCACAGCTCATCCCGCTGGGCCAGTACCTCGGGATACTGGGGAGAGAGCCGGTTTTCGCATAGACTCCGGCGCTTTACCACACTCTCGGGATGCCGGGTATGGTACGCCTCCAGAAACCGGCGGGCCAGCGCCAGGGTGCGGGATCGTTCTCCCCGCACACAGGCATCCACAAAAAGGATTTCTTCCATGTTTTCACACTCCTAGGTCACAACTGCGGGGCAAAAGCCGCCTACTGTTTTATCCTACCACAGCCCCCTCCGTGATGCAAGGCAGGCCGGCCTCCAGAAAGGCTGGAAGGGCGGCCAAGTTTTCCGGCAGAGTCCAATCCACCGTTCCGGCCACGGCGAAAACGGTTTTATCCTGCCGCAGGAGAAGGTATGTTCCCCGCTCGTATCGGAGCAGTATGCATTCCGTCCCGGGAAGGTCCATTTCCACCGGCGTGCCCGTGCCGGTTCCACAGGCAACCTGACGGCTTTTGTCCCGGTCGGCCTGGGCTGTCAGCTGGTCAAACGCAGCTTGGGCCAGCCAGGTCCACCGGGCATCATAGCGCTTGGTGTATAAGATCCCGTTTTCCAGAGATTCGACGGCCCATGTCTCCGTCAGTCCCGGTCCTTTTTCCACATAGACCTCCAATCCGGTGGATGGTCTTTGCTCCAATCCCATTTGCGTGATGGGGGGACATGAGAGCTGATCCAGGGTGGTCACAGACCGTTGATCTCCCCTGACCGCACCCCAAAGGAGGATACCGGCTATCAACAGCCAAAGAAGTACCTCGCCCATCCCCCAAAACCGCGCCTTACGCGGACGGACCGGGGCGGTACGACGGGCAGACAAAAGGGCATGTCCCACCAGCAGCAGTTCAAAGAGCGTCAGCAGCAAAAGGGCCGTCGCCAGCAGCAGTGCCGCCCAGTCCTGGAAGACTTCAAACCAGTAGAATGCCCCTCTGGTCATCCCGAAACCCAGCTGCAAGAACATATTTTCCAGCACCACCACCGCCGCCACAATAGTAGGCTGGACGGCGCTGTATTTGACCTGTCGTTTCTCCAATTCCGGGTCTGTCTGGAGGGGCGCCACATCCCGGCCGGGCTGGGCGCGGAAGAGGGCCGCTTTTCCGACGCTCCCCAAGAAGGTCCAGCCAGCGTCGGCGCAAAGCTGCACATACTCTTTTTTCTCTTCCTCATCCCGCAAGGCCTTTTGTGGGATCAGGTCGGCGGTATACCGGTGCGTCTCTCCATCCGCCGGACGGAAAAGCCCGATCCAGGGCCATAGAATTCGTTCCAACCTCCACCCCTGTTTCTCCTGCTGTTCCAGAAGAAGGGGCAGGGAGCGGTAATCCACCGGCTGGACCCGCAGAAAGCCCAATTTCCGGCGTTTCATCTCAAGACTCCTCCCAATGCAAGGCAGAAAGCACTTCCGGCCAGACCGCCTCTCGGGTAATCGCTTCGGTATTCTCGCCGGTGCGCCACCCCACGAAGGCCACTTCTCTTCCCTTCCGGATCAGTACGAAGGTCTCTTCCCGGGCCACCCAACTCTCGTCGGTCCCGGTCAGCGGGCAGGCGGTAAACGCTAAGACGCCATATCCGTTCTGTCCTCTCTCCATCCGTTCGTTCAGCAGGGCGTGGGAAAGCCATACCGCCACTTTCTCATTGATGCAGGTATACCGCTCACACCAGAGGGCGTCCTCCCCGGCGCACTGCGCATAGTCCCACCCCTCGACCAGAAAGGACTGGGTCTTGTGCAGGGAGAGCACAAAGGTATCCGCATTCTCTCCCCCCAGCCGTTCCAGGGTGGGAACGGGCGCCTCTTCCACCACGCTCCACTGGGTGTCGGTGGGCGCTTCCAGCCCCACCGACACCTGCTGGGTGAAAAATAGCTCACCCAGAGGAAGGAACACCATGCCCACCAGATAGAGGCACCACGACACCCAGTAAAGGGCCACTCTTGCCCGGCAGAGGGGCAATGCACACCGGGGCACTGCATCCTCTCTCCTGTACCGGAAAAGAAGAGCGGTGTAATGGCCCAGGGTCCAAATCAGATGAAGGGCAAAAAGACCCACACCCACAGCGGTGACCTGGGCGGCGGCGCTGGTGATCAGCGAGATGCTCCAATCCTTTTGCGCGGAAAGCGCCCACGGGAGAAAGACGGCCAGCATCAGAAAGGCCAGAATGTACACCAGGAACTCAACCACCAGTTTTTTGCGGAAGTACCGCTGCCCCTCCAATCCCTTGTCGCTCTGGAGGGGCGTTACTTCCCGCCCCGGCAGAGCGCGGAACAGGTCCATGCCGTTGACTTTGCTCACCCGCTCCCAACCGGCGTCGGCGCACAGCTGGAGGTAATCTTCCTGGTCTTCCCACCCCACGGACAAATCGGCAAAGTGGCGGACCTTTCTTTCCTCCACCTTGCGGAAGGAAGCAAAAATGCGGTTGCAGTGTTCCAGCTCCCAACCCTGTCCGGCCATATCGTCCAGCCAGCGCTGGGCGGTCTTATAATCCACCGCCTCCAAAAGACAGAGCGTATATTTCTTCATGGCGTCCACCTCACTCATCCAAACAATGTTCCATCCGCCGGATCACGTCCGTTTTGAGGGCATCCTCCACCGGTCCCACTGTAAAGAGCTCCGCCTTGACCACGCCGTTTTCCTCCCGCAGCAGGTAGACGGTGTGAACGGTATCCTCTCTCCAGTGCTCCTCCAACTGCCAGAGGTCTTCCCGTCCCTCTGCCGGTTCCAGCCCAGGCTCGGCCTGCATTTCATACCGGAAGGCGATACGGGCCAGTTCCGCCGATCTGCTCCGATAGCAGGAAAGGGAGGCCTGGTCCTGGCCGTCTGTTTCGTTCCAGCTGGTATAGTTAAGCAAAAATCCCTTGTCTTCCTTGTGGTTATAGCGGAGGGTATCGGCGTTGCCCAGACTCTGGGTGGCCACCTGCTGCGGGTCGTCGGTCAGGAGCGACGGGATCGCGGGCCCGGGGGTCTCCCAGCTGCTCACCGCCGGAAAAAGGAGCAGCCAGTAGAGGAGGGTCACCACAGCCGCCCCCATAAAAGCCTTTGCCGTCCGTCTCTGTCCCGCTGTGGAGAAGGGCCGTCTCCAAAACCAGATTCCAATGACGAGCCACACCGCGACGAAAAAGAGGATCTGTGAAAAGCCATCCTTGCACGCCTTGTGGATCATGGAAACGACTACCATCGCACCGAAGATCATGCGCCAGAAGTGGAGGAATTTTCCCAAAAAGACGCTGCCCCGTCCCGGTACAGGAAGAGGTTCTCCGTCCGAGGCGGTTTTGCGCAGGCCCCTCCACTGGCAGAAAAAGCGGAGCAGAGAAGCAAGTTCCCCCGCCAGCACAAAGAAAATAGAGGGGAGCAATACCGGATTCATCCCCAGCCACAGGAGAAGCGTTTCCGCGTTCAGCATCTGCTCTTGCGTGACCAGGAAGAGAAAAGCGGCGGCCAGCAGGGCCAGCAGGACAACGCTCCAGATCATCCCTTTTTTCATCTGCTTCCACACCTGCTTCTGGAAGCGCTCGTATTCCAGCGCGCTGTCGGTTTGGATGGGGGGCGTGCCCACCGGGGCCTCGTAGATGTTCCAGTAGCCTCTTTTCGCCACAAAGGTCCACCCGGCGTCGGCGCAGAGCTGCAAATAGTCGTCGTTTTCGTCAAACTGAGCGTCGCACCAGTCCACGCAGTAGGAGACCGGCCGGTCGGTGCGGACATACCGGGCGATCTCGTCCAGCCAGAGACGGTCCAGCTTCCAGCCAGCCGCGCCCAGCCGGTTGAGCTCGTCCTGGGCGGCCTGGATGTCCATGGTGGAATAGGGGAAGAAACGATAGCGGTATTTCATGGGTTTTCCTCCTCTCTCAGGGCCCGTTCCATATCCAGGGCCTGCTGTTGGATGCGGTGGTACTCCTGTTGTAAGCGCTCTTCTCCTTCGGGTGAAATCAAATAGTACTTTCGGTTTTCCACGGTGTTGGTCCGGTGGATGTATCCGTCCTTTTCGAAACGGTCCAGCAGGGCGTAGAGGGTGCCCGCGCCGATGGTGACCCGCTCCCCGGTGAGCCGGGCCACATACTGCATGATACCGTAGCCGTGCCGCTCGGACCGCAGGGCCAGCAGCACATAAAACATCTGCTCGGTCAGCGTCTCCAATTTTTTACGCGCCACGGTGCCACCTCCTATATCGATATTCGCTACTCTCTTCAAACTCATGGTATATCAATATTCGATATATGTCAACAGAAATTTTTCCGGTTAATTGCATCCAAACGTACAACATTGCGGGGCGGGGCGGAGGAGGGTAAAGGAGGGATTTTTATGGCAAGTTA
>DXGA01000107.1 GCA_019114165.1 Candidatus Flavonifractor merdipullorum
TGATGGTCATTTTGCCGCCGCCGGTGAAGCCGCCATTAAAGAAGTTGAAACTCGAATGCGAGAATTGTTTAAGGAAGGAAAACCGAACTCTCCCATTCCTAAAGATGCAGCGGGTTTAATTGGCGCATTACTTTCAGACAATGGCTTCTATCAGTTTTGCGATACATCAGAAATAAGCGGAGCCAATTTTCGTAAAGGTGTTAAGTCTATCTTTGAGGGTGCTTTTATGGCTTACCGGAACCCCTCTATGCACGCAAATCTAAATTGCTCACAAAGAGAAGCTTTTGAACGGATCGTGCAGGCAAGTCAAATGATGGGTATTTTAACAAGCGGCGAGGTGAGAATATGAAAGCCGTTATCTATGCCCGCTATTCCTCCGACAACCAGCGGGAGGAAAGCATTGAGGGCCAGATTAGAGAGTGTACCGCCTTTGCCGAGAAGAACGGTATCACCATCCTGCGCCACTACATTGACCGGGCCTTTTCCGCCAAGACCGACAACCGCCCGGAATTTCAGAACATGATCAAGGACAGCGGCAAGCACTTATTCGATATGATTATCGTCTGGAAGCTGGACAGGTTTGCCCGCAACCGCTACGACAGCGCCCGCTACAAGGCCGCTCTGAAAAAGAACGGGGTCAAGGTGGTGTCCGCCACCGAGGTCATTTCCGACGGGGCCGAGGGCATCATTCTGGAAAGCGTGCTGGAGGGTTATGCCGAATACTACTCCGCTGACCTGTCCGAAAAGGTAGTTCGGGGCATGACGGAAAATGCCTTGAAATCCAAGTATAACGGCGGCACCCGTCCTATCGGCTATCTGATTGACAGCGACCAGTGTTTCCAGCTTGACCCGCTCACCGCCCCTTTTGTCCGTGAGGCGTTCCAGCGGTATGACGAGGGGGCCACTATGACCCAGATCCGGGACTGGCTCAACGAACAGGGTGTGAAGAATACACGGGGCCAGAAGATGACCTACAACAGCGTGCAGCACCTTTTGAGCAACCGCCGCTATATCGGAGAATACACCTACCGGGACATTGTGGTGCCGGATGGCATTCCCGCTATTGTCCCCCAAGACCTCTTTGACCGGGTGCAGCAGAAACTGGCAAAGAACAAAAAGGCTCCGGCCCGCCACAAGGCTGAGGACGATTATCTGCTGACAACCAAGCTGTTCTGCGGCTATTGCGGGGCCTATCTTTGCGGGGAGAGCGGCACCAGCCACACGGGGAATGTCCACCACTACTACAAGTGCGTGTCCGTGAAAAAGAAGCGCACCGAGTGCCATAAAAAATCTGTCCGTAAAGAGTGGATCGAGGATTTGGTGGTCAGTGAAACCATGAGAATGGTGATGGACGATAAGGCGATTGAGGCCATCGTGTCCATGCTGATGGACTTGCAGGACAGAGAGAATGTCAATCTGCCGCTCTATGAACAGCAATTACGGGAAACGGACACGGCCATTCAAAACCTCTTGAACGCCATCCAGCAGGGGATTTTAACCAAGTCCACGAAAGGCCGTCTGGAAGAACTGGAAGCCACGAAAGAGGAACTGGAAACCAAGATAGCCTGCGAGAAACTGGCGAAACCCAAGGTGAGCGCCGAGTTTATGACCTTCTGGCTCCACCGCTTCCGCAAGCTAGATGTACGGCAAAAGTCCCACCGCAAGATGCTGATTGACACTTTTATCAACGCCATTTTCCTGTACGATGACAAAATGGTGATAACCTTCAACTACAAGGAAGGGACAACGACCATCACTTTTGATGACCTCAAAACCGCATTGGCCGATCAGAAAACAGGTTCGGATTTGGATTGCTCAACTGCACCAAGGAAGTCGGAATCCAATCGGGTTCCGGCTTTTTTGTTTTTCTCCGTACAGAATGGATCGCTGAACATGCAGGTGCAACCGCTGGTTGCTAAGGTGAACAGGGAAGTTGGTGGACGGGGAAGGGGAAATTTGCTATCATTGGGCGCAGAAAAGGAGGAATGACACTTGAGTCTTGGAGAGACCATCTACACCTTGCGCACCCGGCGGAACCTGTCCCAGGGAGATCTGGCGGAGCAGTTGGATGTATCCCGCCAGTCTATCTCGAAATGGGAGACCGACCGGTCGGTTCCCGAGCTGGATAAGCTGGTGAAAATGAGCCGGCTGTTTGGCGTGTCGCTGGATGAGCTGGTACTGGGCGCGGAAAAAGGACCCGCCGAAGAGAGAGGAGAGAATCCCACGTCACAGCCCCTTCCGCCCGGCGGCCTCAGGGCAAGGAAGGTAATCAGCATTGTGCTCTTTGTCCTGGCTGCGCTGATGATATTGCTGCTGACCATCATCGGAAGCTGGAGCGGGCTTCTGATCGGCCTGATGTTTGCCTCTCCCTTTCTGGCCTGCGGCATCCTATGCCTGGTCACCCGGAAGCATACCGGCCTGTGGTGCGCCTGGACGGTCTATTTTTTGGTGGAGGAATATTTCCGGTATGCGTCGGGGATTTCCTGGACGCTGACCCTGATGACTCCGTATTTTGAGCCGAGCATGAATAATATACGCCTGGCCGTGGCATGGGTGGAGCTGCTGGTGCTGGCGGCGCTCATTGTGGTAACGGTGATCCGCTTTCATAAGGTGCCGCTGGACTGGACCGGGCCCAATCGGTGGCGGATGATCGGCGGTTTTGTGCTGTACGCGGCGCTGCATCTTCCCATCCCCATGCCGGTGGCGGTGCAGTGGTACATCCTGAGCTGGGTAAAAATAATATTACTGACCGTATTACTGGTCAATATCATTCGCATTCTGTATACGGCTCGCCAAAGCAAGACATAAAGAAACTCCGCTGTACCGAATGGTACAGCGGAGTTTTCGCATTTACTCAGCGGTCACGGGGGAGAAGCGGAAGACGGTGGTCTGCCGGTAGGTCTGCCCCATGGGAAGGACCACGGAGGGGAAAGAAGGATGATGGATGGCGTCCGGCCAGCACTGAGTCTCCAGACAGAAGGCCGCGCGGGGCGGATAGACCGCGCCGTCCTTGCCCACCTCGTTCTCCAGATAGTTGGCGGTGTAGAGCTGGAGACCGGGCTGGGTGGCGTAGCACTCCAGACGCAGGTCGGCACACTGGGCGGCAGCCGCCAGACGGAGGGGACCGGTGGGAGCGTCGTGGAGGACGAAGTTATGGTCGTAACCGTTGCCCATGCGGATCTGGGGATGATCGCTGGCCAGGCCCGGCCCGAAGGGAACGGGCTGACGGAGATCGAAGGGGGTCCCCGTCACGTCCAGCATCCGGCCGGTGGGGACGCTGGTCTCGTCGTTCTCGGTGATGGCGTCGGCGAAGATCTGAATGGTGTGCCCGTCCAGATTGCCGGCGCTGTGGCCGTTTAGGTTAAAATAGCTGTGGTTGGTCAGGTTCACCAGGGTGTCGGCATCGCTGCTGGCCTGATAGGAGAGGGTGAGGGAATCGTCCTCTCCCAGAGTGTAGGTCACCTGAATGTGCAGGGTACCGGGGAAGCCCTCCTCACCGTCAAGGCTGGTGCAGGTGAGGATCAGTTCTCCCTCGGAGTTGGCGCAGGCAGACCAGACTTTTTCATGAAAACCATGGATGCCGCCGTGGTTGCAGTTGGGGCCGTTGTTCACTGCCAGCGTGTAGGTCTTGCCATTGAGCTGGAAGGAAGCGCCGCCGATGCGGTTGGCCACCCGGCCCACCAGCGCGCCAATGTACTTATCCTGCTTTTCGTAGTCGGCCAGGGTGTCGAATCCCAGCACCACATCCCGCAGACCGGTGGGAGTGGGCACCCGAAGGGCACGGAGAATGCCGCCGTAGGCCAGGATCTCGGCGGAAACGCCGTGATCGTTGGTGAGGGTCCAGCAATCCACCGGCCGTCCGGCGGCAGTGACGCCGAAAGGACGTTTGCGGATCTGGATCACGGACGCACCGCCTGTTCCAGGAAGCGGAGGAAGGCGGCCCGGCCCTCGGGGGTGCGCTTATAGACGCCGGCGTGCTCCAGCACCTTGGCGAAGACGATGCCCACTTCCTTCTGGAGGATGTCCAGGGCGTTGTCGGCGGTGAAGGTGTAGCGGGTCTTGAGCTCGTTGGCCCAGGGGGCGTGCTTGGACAGCACCTCGTCGGCCTCCAGATCGGCGCCCTCTACCAGCGCCTTGGCCAGATCGGCCAGCTCGCCCTTCAGGCGGGCGGGGAGCACGGCCAGACCCATGACTTCGATGAGGCCGATGTTCTCCTTCTTGATGTGGTGCAGCTCGGCGTGGGGATGGAACACACCCAGAGGATGCTCCTCGGTAGTGATGTTGTTGCGCAGCACCAGATCCAGCTCGTAGTCGTCGCCGCGGCGGCGGGCGATGGGAGTGATGGTATTGTGGGGGGTGCCGTCGGTCTCGGCGAAGATGAAGGCGCTCTCGTCGGAGTAGCCGCGCCAGGAGATCAGGATGCGGTCGGCCAGCTCGATGAGCCGCTGAGGATCGGCGCAGGTGAGACGGACCACCGACATGGGCCACTTGACGATACCGGCCTTCACATCTTCAAAGCCGGGGAAGGAGACGGGGGTCTCCACGGGAGCCTTGGCCATGGCGAAGGTGTAGTGGCCGCCCTGGAAGTGGTCGTGGGCCAGGATGGAGCCGCCCACGATGGGCAGATCGGCGTTGGAACCCACGAAGTAGTGGGGGAACTGGCCGACGAAATCCAGGAGCTTGGCAAAGCAGGCCCGGTCGATCTTCATGGGCACATGCTGGCTGTTGAAGCAGATGCAGTGCTCATTGTAGTACACATAGGGAGAGAACTGCATGAACCAGGGGGTGTTGGCGATGGTGATGGGGATGATGCGGTGGTTCTGACGGGCGGGATGGTTCACGCGGCCCGCATAACCCTCGTTCTCCCGGCACAGCTGGCAGAGGGGATAGTTGGAGGTGGGCAGATCCCGGGCGGCGGCGATGGCGCGGGGGTCCTTCTCCGGCTTGGACAGGTTGATGGTGATGTCCAGCTCCCCGTACTCCGTCTCCGTCTTCCACTGCACGTCCTTGGCGATGCGGTCCCGGCGGATGTAGTTGGTGTCCTGGCTGAAGGTGTAGAACCAGTCGGTGGCCGCCTTGGGGTCCTGGGCGTAGAGGCTATTGAAGTGCTCCACCACCTGGGTGGGACGGGGGGTGAGGGCGCCCATGAGGCGGGTGTCGAAC
>DXGA01000108.1 GCA_019114165.1 Candidatus Flavonifractor merdipullorum
CTGGATCAGAGAGCCCATGGAAAAATCGCCGCCGTCCACCGTGATGACGGCGTTGTCCGCCTTCTCCCGCTCTTCCTCCAGCACGGTGGCCAGACGGGTATAGCCGCCATAGGTGCCCGTTCCGTCCTCGGTGGGCTCCGGATACCAATGGTCATGGGTATCATGAGTGAAGAGAATGGTCAGCGGCTGGACGGCGGGTTCCTCCGCCGCCAGCGCCGGAATGGGATGGACACACAGCAGCGCGGCGCACAAAAATGTGAGACACAAAACACGCAGGATCTTTCGCATGACGGAATGCCTCCTTCAAGTTACCTTGTTCTGACATGTCCTATTTTGCCATATCCGCACCAAAAAGAAAAGGGGCAATCCCGCCCCCGGCTTTTCCTTATCATTCAGGTATGGTATAATGCCATATATTCCAAGTTCTGACCGACCAAGGAGGCACATTATGTCACATCCTGTCACATTGTATCTGGTCCGCCACGGGCAGACTGAATTTAATCTCAAGGGCCTGGCCCAGGGCTGGTCCAATTCTCCCCTCACCGACGCCGGACAGGAGGGAGCCGCCAGACTGGGCGCCGGACTGGCCCGGGAAGGCGTCCGGTTCGGGCTGGCCTGCTCCAGCGACAGCGGCCGGGCCGTGGACACCGCCCGCCTCATCCTCACCCACGCCGGTCAGGCGGACTTGCCCCGCCGTCAGGACCCCCGGCTCCGGGAGTGGTGCATGGGAGACTTCGAGGCCGGACCGGTGGACGCCTTTCTGGAGGCCTTCGCCGCCAAATTTCCCGGCGACCCCCTCCATCCCGACCGGTTCCACGCCCTCCCCGACTGGGCCGACTGCCTGCTGGAGCATAACAGCGAAGGCGCCGTGCAGACCTTCGACGCCATCTGTCAGCGGCTGATGGAAGGGCTGGAAGCGCTCATGCGGGAGGCCGAAGAGGCCGGTATTGACAACGTGCTGGTGGTCTCCCACGGTCTGGCCATCAAGACGGTACTTTACATTCTGGCCCGGGACCGGATGGACGAGGCGGGCAATCTGAAAAACACCAGCGTATGTACCTTCCGCTGGGACGGGACTGCCCTCCATCCGCTGGTGCTCAATGACACGCACTATCTGGAAGGATGAAAAACGCGCTGCGACAGGGGTTTGAGCCCATCGCAGCGCGTCTTTTTTATTCCGTTTTTTGCAGGAAATCCCGCTCCACCGCCTGGCCTACGCCGGCTTCGGTGTTGCTTGCCGTCTCATACCGCGCCGCTTCCCTGGCCGCCGGTCCGGCATTGGCCATGGCGTAGGACTGCCCCGCCCAGCGGAGCATCTCCACGTCGTTGCCGCCGTCTCCAAAGGCCATCACTTCCGAAGCGTCGATACCCAGCGCGGCGCACAGCTCGGAAAGGGCCGCGCCCTTGTCGCACCCCGCCGCGGTAAATTCCATGCTGGACGTCAGTCCCGATGCCATATACACCGGTCCCAGGGCGGAAACCGCGTCCTCTACGGGTTTTCTCGCCTCTTTTGGCACCTGAAAGGCGTCGATCTTCTCTACCCGCCGCCCTTCCAGCGCCTCTTCCAGCCGGTCCACCACCGTGGTAATCTTCAAAAAGTTCTCCTGGAACTTGGGATTGAGCAGCGTCAGCTCCGCCATATGCATGGCTTTCTCCACCATCCAGCGCTCCACATAGCACTCCCCTTCACAGTAGACCGAAAAGAAGATGCCGTGAGACCGGAGGGCGGACGCGATGCCGCTCCATATCTGGCGCTCCATCCCGTGGGCCACCAGCGTTTTGCCCGTGGCGGCCTCCACCACCGAGGCGCCGTTGCAGGTCACCGCGTAGTCCACGCAGCCCACCTGCTTTGCCATATCTTCCACCAGGCTCCACGGCCGTCCGCTGGCAATGACAATGGACGCCCCTCTGGCCGAAGCTTCCCGCAGGGCCCGGATATTCCCTTCCGGCACCGTGCAGTGGTCAGCGTCCAGCAGCGTGCCGTCCAGGTCGCAGGCAATGAGACGGACGGAACTCATTTCCGCTTGGCCTCCACCGCCTGGCGGGCCTTGGCCGCAATGCCCTCGGGCGTCAGGCCGAAGAACTCCAGTACCTTCTCCGCCTTGCCGGAACGGCCGAAGACGTCTTCCACGCCGTGGCGGATCACAGGCACGGGGTACACGCTGGACAGATAGCCGGCAACGGCTTCGCCCAGACCGCCCACGATGTTGTGCTCCTCGCTGACCACGATGGCGCCGGTCTCCTTGGCGGCCTGGAGCACCATCTCCTCGTCAATGGGCTTGACGGTATGCATATCGATGATACGGGCGTCGATGCCCTCGGCGGCCAGGATCTCGCCGGCCTTCAGGGCCTTCTGCACCATCATGCCGTTGGCGATGATGGTCACGTCCTTGCCATCCCGCAGCAGGGTGCCCTTGCCCAGAGTAAAGCTGTAATTGGGCAGCGCGTCGGTGACGGTCTCCACCGCCAGACGGCCCAGACGCAGATAAGCGGGGCCTTCATACTCCACCAGCGCCTTCACCGCCTGCTCCATCTCGTAGGCGTCGCAGGGGCAGCAGACCACCATGCCGGGCAGGCAGCGCATGAGGGCGAAATCCTCGCAGCACTGGTGGGTGGCGCCGTCCTCACCCACGGACAGGCCGCCGTGAGAACCCACGATCTTCACGTTCAGCCGGGGATAGGCCACAGAGTTGCGGATCTGCTCAAAGGCACGGCCGGCGGCAAACATGGCAAAGCTGCTGGCATAGGGCTTCTTGCCCGCCGCAGCCAGACCGGCGGCCACGCCCACCATGTTGGCCTCGGCAATGCCCATGTTGAAAAAGCGGTCCGGATGCGCGTCGCCGAAGGTCTGGCTCATGGTCGAGCAGGCCAGATCGGCGTCCAGCGCCACGATCTCAGGGTGGGTCTCACCCAGTTTGGCCAGAGTGCGGCCATAGGCCACACGAGTCGCGAGCTTCTCTCCCATCTTACTTGCCCTCCAGTTCTTCCAGTGCAGCCACCAGCTCGGCATGCGCCACGGCATACTGCTCGTCATTGGGTGCCTTGCCGTGCCAGCCGGCATTGTTCTCCATAAAGGAAACGCCCTTGCCCTTTACCGTCTTCATCAGGATGACGGTGGGCTTGTCCTTGCAGGTCTTGGCCTGAGCCAGCACGTCGGAAATGGCGGCGTAATCATGGCCGTCCACCTTCAGCACGTTCCAGCCAAAGGCCGCGAACTTCTCGTCCAGCGGCTCGCTGGGCATGACCTTGGAAGTGGCGCCGTCGATCTGAAGACCGTTCACGTCCACCACCGCGCACAGGTTGTCCAGATGATACTTGGCCGCCGCCATGGACGCCTCCCACACCTGGCCTTCCTCGATCTCGCCGTCGCCCAGCAGGGCATAGACGCGGTAATCCTTCTTGTCCAGCTTGCCGGCCAGCGCCATGCCCACCGCGGCGGAGATGCCCTGGCCCAGAGAGCCGGTGGACATATCCACGCCGGGGATCTCGTTCATATCCGGGTGACCGGACACATGTCCGTCAATGGCGCGGAACTCCTGCAGCCGCTCCACGGGGAAAAAGCCCCGCATGGCCAGCATGGGATAGAGCGCCGGGGTACAATGGCCCTTGGAGAGCACGAACCGGTCGCGGTCCGCCCAGCGGGGCTGAGCGGGATCAATCTTCATCTCGTCAAAATAGAGCACCGTCATCAGATCCATGGCCGAGAGAGAACCGCCAATATGGCCGGACGCGGCCTTGTGTACCATATCCATGGCATACACTCTGCCTCTGGCCGCGGTCACCGCCAGCTCGTGTACCTTTGCCTGTTCCATTTATTCAATCACCTTTTCCTTCCAAACGAATTTCTCGTTTTCCGAAGTTTCTTCCCAACAGTATAGCGCATCCCACTACGCAAACGCAATAGTTTCCCTTTATTTTGTCCATTCATGGCCGGATTTTCTATGTCATCCGTCCCGCTTTTGTGCATTTGGACAAAACAGGCCGGAACTGCCCCATTTTCTGGCAGCTCCGGCCTCTTTTTTTCCGCTTCAGCGGATTCCCGCCTCCATGGCCATAGCAGCGCGCTTGATGATCTCCACCGCATTTTCCATGCCGATGTGCGTACTGATGCAAAGGTCATAGTTGCTCATGTCGCCCCAGCGGCGACCCACGAAATGACTGTAATACGACGCGCGGAGCCGGTCCTGCCGCTGGACATATGCCTCCAGATTGGCCGCCTCGTCCCCGTACTCCGTCCGGGCACGGGCCACCCGCTCCTCCAACGGCGCCATGACGAACACCTTCAGGCAGGCGCGACGCTTTTCCAGCACATAATCCGCGCACCGGCCCAGGATCACACAGCTCCCCTGTTCCGCAGCCCCCTTGATGGCCTTGCTCTGGGCCACGAACACCTGGTCCGGCGGCGACATGATCTGGGTCATGCCGTACAAGTCGAAGAGGAAGCTGCCGGTGGTCTGAAACTCATTCTGCCGGATGTAATACTCGGTCATCCCCGTCTCCTGGGAGACCTTTTGGATGATCTCCTTGTCATAGTAGGGGATCCCCAGCTCCTCCGCCAGACGCCGGGCGATGATCCGCCCGCCGGAACCATACTGACGGCTGATGGTAATCACGGTTTCCTGCATACGCGCACCTCCATCCTGTAAGGCGCCCGCCGAAGGTCCACCCCTCGACGGACCTCTTTCTGCTTTTATTGTATCACGTCTTTCGTGTGGAATGCAATTTGATTTTTGCCATAACACAAAGTGCCTCCACGAAACCCTTGCGTTCGCGGAGGCACTTGGCTGAATGGTCAGTTGGCGTTGCCGAACTGGTTGAAGAACCGGGCGTGGATGGCCTGAACGGCGCGGTCCGCGTCCTCCTTGTTCACCAGAACAGACACCTTGATCTCGCTGGTGGAGATCATGTTGATGTTGATGCCCGCATTGTAGAGGGCTTCGAACATCTGAGAGGCAACGCCGGGGTTATTCACCATGCCGGCGCCCACGATGGACACCTTGGCGATGTCGTCCACCACGTCCACATGGTCAAAGCCCAGCGCCGACTGACGCTCTTCCAGCAGCTCCTTGGCCCGGTCCATGTCGCTGTGGCGGACGGTGAAGCTGATGTCCTTGGTGCCGCCGCGGCCGATGGACTGAAGGATGATGTCAACGTTGATGCGCTCCCGGGCCAGGATGGAGAAGATCTTGAAGGCGATGCCCGGCTCATCGGCCAGACCCACCACTGCCAGTCGGGCAATATCCTTATCCTTTGCGACCCCGCTCACATAGGGCTTTTCCATGGTTTTCGTAACCTCCTTGACGATTGTACCGGGCTGGCCGGAGAAGCTGGAGAGGACCTCCAGATTGATGTTGTACCGCTTGGCCATCTCCACCGAGCGGTTGTGCAGGACCTGCGCGCCCAGACTGGCCAGCTCCAGCATTTCATCGTATGTAATCTCGTCCAGTTTATGGGCGTCCTTGACCAGCCGGGGATCGGCGGTGTACACGCCGTCCACGTCGGTGTAGATCTGGCAGAGGTCGGCGTGGAGCACTGCCGCCAGCGCGACGGCGGAGGTGTCCGAACCGCCGCGGCCCAGGGTGGTGATGTCGTCATACTTGTTGATGCCCTGGAAGCCGGTGACGATGACGATGCACCGCTTATCCAGCTCGGCCAGAATGCGCTCGGTTTCGATGCGCTTGATACGGGCGTCTCCATAGGCGGAATTGGTCCGTACGCCAGCCTGCCAGCCGGTGAGAGAAATCACCGGATAACCCATGGTCTCAATGGCCATGGCACACAGAGAACAGGAGATCTGTTCGCCGGTGGAGAGCAGCATATCCATCTCCCGCTTGGAGGCGTGGGGATTGATCTCGGCGGCCTTGGCGATGAGGTCGTCGGTGGTGTCTCCCTGCGCGGAGAGCACCGCCACCACGTTATGTCCGCGGCGGTAGGTCTCAGTGATGATGCGGGCCACGTTGCGGATGCGGTCCGCATCCGCAACCGAAGACCCGCCGAATTTCTGTACGATAAGTCCCATGGAAGTCATGTACCCCCTCGATCAGAGTGAAGTGTCTATATGGAAAGAAGCGCTGTGCTTCCGGTCCATCTTATGCCCGTTCAGTGGTTTTTGTCCAGTACCCGGATCTGCGACGCGGGCGTGCCCAGTCCGGCCAGCTTTTCGGCCAGCACACCGGCGGTCATGGGTCCGGTGAGGAAGGCCACCTCGCCGGCGGGCGCGCCGGGACGGGCCAGGGCCGATACCTCGCCCAGCGCCTCCCGCACCCCCTCGATGGAGGCGTTCATGCGCACATACCAGGCGCTCTCCAGCGTGTCGGGGGAAACCACCAGGTCGGCGTCTCCCGGACCCCAGTGGAGATACTTTTTCGTCTTGCGGTGCTTGGCGGCGTCCACCACGTCGGCCACCACGGCGGAAGCGGTGGGCCGCTTGCCGGCCCCACGGCCGTAGAACATCACGTCACCCACGGCGTTGCCCCGGACGGTGATGGCGTTGAACACGTCCTCCACACCGGACATGGGATCTTCCCCGTCCACCAGATGGGGGGCGACGTAGACGCAGAACTTGCCGTCTTCCCGGCGGATGGCGCGGCCCAGAAGCTTGATCTTGCGGCCGCAGGCGTCGGCATAGGCCACGTCGGCCAGGGTGATATGGCTGATGCCCTCGGTGGACACCTGGGCGGGATAGACGTGCCGCCCAAAGGCCAGGTCGGAGAGGATGCAGATCTTACGGCAGGCGTCATGGCCTTCGATATCGGCGGTGGGGTCATGCTCGGCATAGCCGTTCTGCTGGGCCTCCTTCAGCGCCGCCTCAAAGGAGAGGCCCGCCCGGATCATACGGGTGAGGATATAGTTGGTGGTGCCGTTGAGAATGCCCACGATCTCCTCGATCTCGTTGGCCGCCAGGCACTGGTTCAGGGGGCGGATGATGGGGATGCCGCCGCCCACGCTGGCTTCAAAGAGATAGCTCACGCCGTGCGCTTCCGCCAGACAGAGCAGGTCATAGCCGTGCTCGGCCACCAGCTCCTTATTGGAGGTGACCACGCTCTTGCCCGCCTTCAGCGCCCGCTCGGTGAACTCCTTGGCGATCCGGGCGCCGCCGATGGTCTCCACCACGATGTCGACCTCCGGGTCGTTCTCAATGATGGCAAAATCATGGACAAACTTGTCTGCAAAGGGGCTGTCGGGGAAGTCCCGCACATCCAGGATGTATTTCAGGCGGATATCCTCTTCCGCCTTCCGGTCGATCTGGCTGTTGTTCTCCGTCAGGACATCGGCCACGCCGGAACCCACGACGCCATATCCCAAAATCGCAACATTTACCACTTGTATCCTCTCCTCTCCACTTTATCCCGCCAGAATCTCGCAGCGGACCACGCCTTCCACATTCAGTGCCCGGGAGAGAAGCTCTTCCATGGACACTTCCAGCCCGGAGGTCTCCGCTCCGATGGTTACCGCCGCGCAGCCGTTGGCCGGAATGCCCTGGTTGATGGTCAGAATATTCCCGCCGCTGCGGGCAAAGATATTCAGGACCGAGGACAAAACCCCCGGCTCATCCTTGAGCAGGATCTGAAAGGTCACGATCCGGCCCTGGAGCATGTCGTTGAACGGCCGGACCGCGTCTTTATATTTATAAAAGGCGCTGCGGCTGATCCCCGCGCGCTTGGTGGCCAGATGGACGGTGTCGACCTCGCCGGTCTCCAGCATCCGCTTGGCTTCGGCTACCTTCAGAAAAATCTCCGGCAGCGCGCTGGCCTCCACGATAAAATATTTCGGTGTCTTGGACAATGTGATCACTCCTGTATGTCTTTGCTGGGAAGTCATTTGTTCGTGATACGCGTTATATTGTACCATATCATGTCCCCCGCCGCAACCGGGAAAAACGCCATATCCCATCCAATTTCCAGCTGTCTTTTCTCGTCAACTTTCGTCGTTTTTAACAAAGTTTCCAGAAAGGAGGCGTCCCTTGTCCCACTTTCCCCCTTCGCTGCCATGGCGGCCCCTGTTGCGGGCGCTGCTGCTGGCCGGCGGCCTTTGGCTCGCCCTTTCTCTCCTCTTTCCCCTCTTCGCGCCCTTTGCCGCGGCCGCTCTGTTTGCCGCGATCCTGGAGCGTCCCGTGGGGTTCTTGTGCAAAAAGCTGTCCCTTCCAAGGCTCTGGTCCGCCGCGCTCTGCACCGCCCTGCTCACCCTGCTGCTGCTCTCCGCCGGCGGATTCCTCCTCTGGCGGCTGTGGGTGGAGTGCGCCGCCCTGGCCCGCCATCTGCCCGCGCTGGGCGCTCTCTTCACCCGGCTGGGCGGTCAGCTGAACGACCTCTTCCAGCGCTTTCTCATCGCCGCCCCCATCCCCCTTCAGGCTCCTCTGGCTGACGCCGCCGGACAGCTCCGCGATCAGCTCCTCGCCCTGGGCGGCTCCGCCGCCGGGACACTGGCCGCCCTTCTGGTCCGGTGGACCGGGCAGCTCCCCGGACTGCTTCTGGCCCTCTTTACCACCGTCCTGGCCACCGTCCTCACCAGCGCTGCCTGGCCGCGGCTCAAGGACGGACTCGTTCGCTTCCTCCCGCCCCGCTGGCAGCAGGAACTCTCCAGAGGCGGACAAGCCCTCCGGACCGCGCTGGCCGGATGGCTCAAGGCTCAGGGAATTTTACTGAGCCTCACCTTCTCCATGCTGGCCATCGGCATGGCCGTTCTGGGGCTGGAGGCTCCCCTGCTCATCGCCGCTCTGGTGGCGCTGGTGGATCTGCTCCCCGTTCTGGGGACCGGAACGGTGCTTCTTCCCTGGGCAATGGGCGCGCTTTTATGGGGCAATCCCCGGCTGGCGGCGGGTCTCGCGATCCTGTACGCTCTGATCACCGTGGTCCGGGGCGTGCTGGAGCCCCGGCTGGTGGGCAAAGACGCCGGTCTTCCCCCTCTGGCGGCATTGGCCGCCATGTATGCCGGGTTTATGCTGTGGGGACCGGTGGGGATGATCCTGGCTCCCGTAGGTGCGGTGATGATTCGGGCGCTGATGTCTCCCTCTGAAAGACAGTCCTTATTGTAACACCCTTTTTCCCTTTCTTGCAAGATGGGATTGACTTTCCCGCCCCGGTGCGGTTATCATGTGGTTACGACTTTTTTCTTTGCAAGGAGGAACCCCCCATGAAACGCACTTTTCCCATCCTGGCCGGCGCTGCTCTGCTGGCCCTGACGGTGACTGCCTGTTCCGGTGAGCCTGCTCAGCCCACGCCCACTCCTGCGCCTGCCCCTGCCGTCACCCCCCATACCGACGTGCCCATCCTGGCTTCCTTTACCGCCACCGATCTGGAGGGCAACGAGATCGACCAGTCCATTCTGGAAGACACTTCCCTTACCATGGTCAACGTGTGGGCCACCTACTGCGACCCCTGTAAAGAAGAGATGCCCGACCTGGCCCAGCTCAGCAATGATTACGACGATGATGAGGTACAGATCATCGGTCTGGTATCCGACGTCCTCAATGCCGACGGCACCGTCAACCAGACCCAGGTGGACACTGCCGTGGACCTAGCCGATGAGGCCGGCGTGGACTATGTGAACCTGATCCCCTCCGAATATCTCACCCAGAATGTCCTCAGCCAGATCTATGCCGTGCCCACCACCTTCTTCGTGGATGAAAACGGCAACCAGGTGGGCAGCGTCTACATGGGCGCGCGGGACGCCGAAGACTGGGCGGAGATCATCGACAGCCTCCTGGAGGTCGTGGCATGAAGTCCTTCCTCCGCGCCGCCGCGCCCGCGCTGATTGTGGCTGCGCTGGGTGCGGTACTGATGGCGGCCGGTGTTCTGCGGGGAGAACAGGATATCGTCTTTATCAAGGCCTCCAATCTCTGCATGGAGTGTATCGGCCTTGGATAAGAAACGTACCCTTCGCCAGCGCATCCGGCTGGCCGTGCAGCTCTGCTTTACCGCCGTCACCAACGGCTATGTGCAGGGCTTTGTGACGGGACGCATCTTCTCCGGTCCCTCCAAGGCCTACTGCGTCCCCGGACTCAACTGCTACTCCTGCCCCGGCGCCTTGGGTGCCTGCCCCCTGGGCTCCCTGCAGGCCGTCCTCTCCAGCCGGGATTACCGCTTCGCCGCCTATGTGCTGGGCTTTCTCATGATCGTGGGCGCTTTCTTCGGCCGGTTCGTCTGCGGCTGGCTGTGCCCCTTCGGGCTGATTCAGGACCTGCTCTACAAAGTCCCCTTTGTCAAAAAGCTCCGCGCCCTCCCCGGGGACCGCTTTCTCCGGTGGCTGAAATATGTGCTGCTGGTGGGCTTCGTCATCCTTCTCCCGCTCTTCGCGGTGGACGCTGTGGGCCTTGGTTCTCCCTGGTTCTGCAAGTGGATCTGTCCCTCCGGCACCCTGCTGGGCGGCTGGCCGCTGGCCCTTATCAATGAGGGGCTCCGCTCCGCGCTGGGCTTCCTCTTCGCCTGGAAGAGCGCCCTGCTCATCCTCATTATCCTACTCTCCATCCTGGTCTACCGTCCCTTCTGCCGGTACCTCTGTCCGCTGGGCGCGATCTACGGCCTTTTCAACCCCATCGCCCTCTACCGCTTCCGGGTGGACAGGGAGAAATGCACCTCCTGCGGGGCCTGTCGGAAGGCGTGCAAGCTGGATATCCCCGTCTGGGAAAAGCCCAACAGCATCGAATGCATCCGCTGCGGCGCCTGCCTGGACGTCTGCCCCGAACAGGCGCTCTCCTCCACCCTGGCACGGAACCGCTGTGTTCACACCAGAGAGGACGCCAACTCCTGACAGTCTTCCCTCTTTTTCTCTTGCAGGTCGCTGTAAAATGCGTTAGAATAAATGCAAGTGTCAGACAGGAGGCCCTGATTATGGAACACACGGATGGTATGGATGTCTTTTCCTTCGACTGCGGCATGATCGACGCGTACAACGAGACGGTGGCGCTGGGCGTGAAGGCCCTGGCGGTCAGCCGTCCCCTGGACCGGCGGGAAGACCGGGAGGCTCTGATCCCCTTTGTCCGCGAAAGCTGCCGCAAGCATCAGACCAAGCTCTACCCCGAGGATGATCCGCTCATTACCGACCTGGTCCCCGCCAGTCAGTACCAGGGGAAGTTTCTCTTCCTCTTCTATCGGGCGGACCATGTGATCGAGGAATACATACGCCTCAAGGACCGGAAAAAAGCCCTGGTCGCTTCGGGCGCTTACTTCGGCGGCAACCGCAGCCGCATCGCCTGGGAATACGGCCGGCTCCTCTCCCTCCCCGAAGAGGTCATCCGTACCCTCATCGCGGAAAACAGCGACAAGGAACAAGTCTAAATCCCTAAAATCAGCGAGGTCAGGAACCGTCAAATCCGGTTTCCTGACCTCGTTTTTGATAGAAGCCCTTTGTAACAGACCGCGGGCACTTGCGGCAGCCAACCCCGCCGGGGGCGGCGGGGCCCACAATCTGCCTTGGGTTCCCTCCTGGCGGCAAAGCCGATGCGGGCGCCATGTATGGCGCCCCTACGCATGTGTTCCCAACCGGGCGCTTTACGAAAGCTTTCTTTGCCGTCCAAGTTTGTACAACCTATCAGGCGAGCGTTTATGGAAGCTTTCTTTGCCTACTTTCTTTCTCGAAAGAAAGTAGGGTGGCCGCTGGCGTCCAGTTCCAGCAGCAGATAGGTCTCCCCCTCCAGCTCCGCCGGGCGCAGGAGACAAAAAGCCGCCTCCAGCGGCACCGCGCCCCCCCACACAAAGGGCAGGGCGACGGTGGTTCCCCCGTCCCGCTTCCGGAAGAGCGCGCCCCGCTGTCCCTTGGCCTGGGCCCGCAAAACGACGTCGGAAAAGAGCGCCGGAAAATCGTCCGCCAGCTGCCACCCCTGGGGCACATGACCGCCCGCCGGAAAAACCAGCGCCGCCCGTCCGCCCGACGGGGGCCACACCCCCGCCCGCGTCAGCTGGTCCACGCTCATCTGCCGCCGGAGCTGCAAGATCCCGCCCTCGGGGAGCAGCGTCCCCAACAGCAGCTCTCCGCCGCCGCCGGTGAGCCACACTTTATAGAGTCCCCGCCCGTCGTCGGGCAATTTTGCCCACAGCTGGACCCGCAGCCCCTCCTCCCGAAGGCGCAGACTGCCCTTTCCTCCCGCCAGCGGATAACAGCGCTCCATCTTCCACGCCTCCTTTTCTCCTCTATTCCTATGCCGCGTTCTCCCCTGTTAGCATGAAAAACGGACGGTCCTGAGACCGTCCGTTTCGTCATTTTATGTACCTGTCAGATCATAGGCCGGGGGGCGTAACCGATGTACTTCTCCATCAGGTCCAGCGGACCGTGGGCCCCGGGAATCTCCGCCAGCTTGGTAAAACCGTGGTTCAGATAAAATTTCCGGGCCGGTTCGTTGGCCTGGGCGCAGACCAGCTCCAGCTTCTCCCGCCCCAGTTTGCGGAAGGTGGAAACGGCCTGGCCCAACAGCTGGGGCGCGATGCCCTTTTTCCGCAGGTCGGCGCGCAGCGCCAGGAAGGTGATGTGGCCCGCCTTCCGCTCGGCTCCCTGCTCCAGATCCAGCTGGAGAATACCCCCGGGCTGGTCATCCAGCATCCCGCAGACCAGCGTCTCCGGATGGGCCTGGGCACGGGCAAAGGCCTGCTCGGCCAGCGCCGAAGCGGGACTGTCCGCCGTGGTGCCGTAAAGCGCGCCCCAGGTCTCGGTATAAAACCGCTCGTACAGCGCCCGGTCTTCCCCGCCGGTCATGGGACGGAACCAGAAGCTCACGTCGTAGCCGTCTCCCTTCTTACGCCACCACTGCTGGCGGCCCAGGGTGGAGATCTCCGGCGGGAGATGGCTGTTATCACTGCGCAGCACCAATTCTACCCGGTCGCCCTCGATCTGAAGGCAGGTAACGCCGGTATTGTCGCAGTGAGAAAGGCTTTTCATCTCCGGCGTAGGGATGCCCAGCACCTTGGCCTGGAGACAGCGGATCACGTCGCCATGGGCGAAAATGGCCACTGTCTGTCCGGGATGCTGATGGGCAATGTCCAGCACCGCCCCGTAAATCCGCGCCTGCGCCTCGTCCCGGGACTCGCCGCCCCGGTTCTTCCACGCCGGGTCACAGGCACAGTACTGCTGATAGGCTTTGGTATCAAACCGGGACACCTCGCCCCAGGTCTGATCCTCCCAGCTGCCCATATTGATCTCCCGCAGGCGGGGGCTGGTGTGCAGCTCCAGACCCTTGGGCTCGTACACCGCGCGGGCGGTGGTCATGGTACGGAAGAGGTCGCTGGAATACGCCGCGTCCACCGGGATGTCCCGGAACCGCTCCCGCAGGGCCGCGATCTGGCGATAGCCGTTTTCCGTGATGAGGGAGTCATACCAGCCGTGAATCCGGCGGTAGATGTTCCCCTCCGCCTCGGCATGGCGGACAATATAAACTGTGGTCATCTCTTTCTCTCCCCGCTTCTCCGTTACAGCCGATAGGACGAGAGGGCTTCGTGGACCACGTCCTCAAAGGATTGGGACGCGCCCCAGTCAAAGCGGAACAGGCCCTCGCCTCCGCCGCCGCTGATGCAGTGCACCCGGGTCTTGCCGGTGAAATTGTCCAGAATCACCGTCAGCGTCAACCGATTGCCCGCCCGGTAATAGTGCTTTTCATACACCGCCACCACGCACTGTCCACCCTCCGGGTGGGACACCACATAGTGGTCGATGAGCTCGCCGGTGATGCTGTTGGTCACCGCCTCATGGACCCGGTTGGCACAGCTGTCCAGATCCAGCGAGACAAAATAACTGTTCATACCGCTCACCAGGGGCGGACGCCGCCGGTCAGCTCAGACACATGGGTGAGACCCTGATCCGCTGCAAACTGGGCCAGCGCGTCCCGCACCTTCACGGGGGTATAGGGATCGTCGAAGCAGGCGGTACCCACCGCCACGGCCGTGGCGCCGGCCAGCATCATCTGGGCCGCGTCGCTCCCCTTGGCCACGCCGCCCATGCCCAGAATGGGCACCTTGACGGCATTGGCCACTTCCCACACCATACGCACCGCCACAGGCAGTACCGCCGGACCGGACAGACCGCCGGTGTTCATCTTCAGGATGGGACGGCGGGTGTTGATGTCAATGCGCATACCGCGCAGGGTGTTGATGAGGGACAGGGCGTCCGCGCCGGCCCCTTCCACCGCCTTGGCGATCTCGGTGATGTCGGTGACGTTGGGAGAGAGCTTGACCATCACAGGGGTCTTGCCCGCGTGCTTTTTGGCCACTTCGGTCACCTCCGCCGCCAGCTCCGGACGGGTGCCGTAGGCAAGGCCGCCTGCCTTTACGTTGGGGCAGGAGATGTTGACCTCGATCATATCCACCCCGGCGGCAGACAGCTTTTCACACATGATGCCGTATTCTTCCGGCGTGTTGCCCGAAATGTTGGCGATGACCTTCACGTCATACTGACGGAGGAAGGGCAGCTCATGCTCAATAAAATAGTCCACGCCCGGGTTCTGGAGACCCACGGAGTTGAGGATACCCATGGGAGTCTCGGCAATGCGGGGGCCGGGGTTGCCCTCTCTCCGGTGGAGGGTCAGGCCCTTGGCGCAGATGCCGCCCAGCTCGGAGAGATCGTAAAACTCGCCGTATTCATGGCCGAAGCCAAAGGTGCCCGAGGCCACCACGATGGGGTTTTTCATGGTCATGCCCGCCAGATTGACGGACAGGTCTACCTTGGACCGGTCGGCAGCGGGGGGCGCCGGCGGGCGGCGGTCCAGAGGAATGAGCTTGATCTTAGGCATTCCAGTCCACCTCCTCAGCACGGAATACCGGGCCGTCCTTACAGACGTGCTTCATGGTGCCGTCGGCCATGGGGGTGGCGCAGCCCAGGCACGCGCCCACGCCGCAGGCCATCCGCTCCTCCAGCGACACCTGGCAGGGCACCCCGAACTCCTTGGCCACCTTGGCCACGTTCTTCAGCATGGGCTTGGGACCGCAGGCCAGCACGGCGGTGTAGTCCTTGTCCTGCTCCAGGGTCTTGCGCACCAGGGCGTCCACAAAGCCGTGATAGCCCAGGGAACCGTCGTCCGTGGCGATCTGGACCGAGCCGCACTCGGCCCGGAACTCGTCGATGAGCAGGGTCTTGTCCGCCGAGCGGAAGCCCAGAATGGCGTCCGACTCCTGGGCGCACTGGGCGCAGCCACGGAGGGGCGGTACGCCGATGCCGCCGCCCACCAGCAGATAGCGGCCTTCCCAGTCCACGTCAAAGCCGTTGCCCAGCAGACCCAGCACGTCCAGCTTGTCGCCCACCACACGGTTGGCCAGCCACTCGGTGCCCTCGCCCCGGCTCTCGAACATCAGGGCCAGCAGATCGTCCGGCTCGTCCTCCATGCAGCTGCTCACCGAAATGGGACGGCGCAGCAGACGGGATTCCCCGCACTTGATGTGTACGAACTGGCCCGGACCGCGGAAGCTCTGGCGGACCATGTCCCCCGCCTCCAGGACCATATAAACCGCGTCGTGGCTCAGCCAGGTCTTTTCCACGACGGTACAGATTTGTTGGATGGGCATTGTCCCAAACCTCCTCTTCTTTGATCAGCCGATGGTGGTGAAGCGGGCAATGTCGTCCCGCATGGCGATGGCGGCGTTGCGGGCGGCTTCCTGATAGTCCGCGCCGTCCTTGCCGGTCTTCTTCCAGGCGCACATGATGGAGCGGGAGGCGTTGACGATGGCACCGTGGCCGTCCTTCTGGAAGGCGTACTGCACATCCTCGGCAGTGCCGCCCTGCGCGCCGTAGCCGGGCACCAGCAGGAAGGTGTGGGGCATCCGGGCGCGGATCTTCTGCAGCTCCTCGGGATGGGTGGCGCCGGCCACAGCACCGGCCATGGTGTAGCCGTACTTGCCCTCGGTGCCCGCGCCCCACTTCTCGATGAGGTCGGCCATGAGGCCGTAAACGGTGTCGCCCTCACCGGCGGAGACGTTCTGAAGCTCGCCGGAACCGGGGTTGGAGGTCTTGACCAGAATAAACACGCTCTTATCCTTGGCCTTGCAGGTGTTCAGGAAGGGGTTGACGCTGTCAGCGCCCATGTAGCCGTTGAGGGTGACGCAGTCGGCCTCAAAGACAGGGCACTCCTGCTCGCCCACCTTGGTGGTACCCAGCCAGCCGTCGGAATAGGCCTCGGCGGTGGAGCCGATGTCGCCCCGCTTGATGTCGGCGATGACATACAGGCCCTTCTCGTGGGCATAGCGGATGGTGCGCTCCATGACCTCCATGCCGCGCCAGCCCAAGCGCTCATAATAGGCGCTCTGAGGCTTTACAGCGGGCACGATGTCGCACAGGGCGTCCATCAGACCGCAGTTGAACTGATAAATGGCCTCGGCGGCGCCCTGGAGGGTCTCGCCGTACTGCTCATAGCAGGCCTTCAGGATGTGGGCGGGCACATACTCCGGCTTGGGGTCCAGGCCGGCAACGGTGGGGTTCTTCTTGGCAATGATGGCTTCCTGCAGCTTGTCAAAGGACATAATCAACGTCTCCTTATCTCTTATCTCTTATCTTTTATCTCTTATCTGCTCAGCTGTGACGGTAGACGATCTGGCCGT
>DXGA01000109.1 GCA_019114165.1 Candidatus Flavonifractor merdipullorum
GTCCTGCCCTGCGAGTGGATAGCTACTGCTGTCTCTATGGCCTTGATGTTGGCCGATAATGATGTCAATTTGTTGTAACCCATTTGTCAACACCTTTTTTCATTTTCTGTCCTGTTTTTTTCGCAATGTCCGCCGGCGGTGGAAAACGCCGTTGCAGGCCGGGGTAAAATATGATAGTCTAATTTCTGTCCTACATTATATAAAGCAAATTGGAGGCGCAGCCCATGCCCATCAAAATCCCTGACTCTCTTCCTGCCCGTGCGGTGCTGGAAAGTGAAAATATCTTTGTCATGACAGAATACCGGGCCATGCATCAGGATATCCGCCCTCTGAACGTTCTGATCCTCAACCTGATGCCCACCAAGATCGTCACCGAGACCCAGATCCTCCGTAAACTGTCCAATACCCCTCTTCAGATCCAGGTGGAGCTGCTGCAAACCAGCAGCTATGTCTCCCGCCATACCGACGAACACCATCTGGATTCCTTCTATACCACCTTCGATCAGGTGAAGGACCGCAAATTCGACGGCATGATCATCACCGGTGCGCCGGTAGAGAATATGGAATTCGATCAGGTAGACTACTGGGCGGAGCTGTGCGAGATTATGAACTGGACCAAGACCCATGTCCATTCCACTCTGCACATCTGCTGGGGCGCACAGGCAGGACTGTTCTTCCATCACGGAATCCAGAAGCGCTCCCTGCATAAAAAGCTCTTCGGCGTCTATGAGCACCGTGTGCTAAAGCCTTCTTCTCCTTTGTTCCGCGGCTTTGATGACGTTTTCTTTGCCCCCCACTCCCGCTATACCGAGGTCTGGGAGGAAGATATCCGTTCCACACCCGGTCTGGAGCTTATGGCCAACTCCTCCGAAGCCGGCGTATTCGCGGTAAAAACGGAAGACAGCCGTCAGTTCTTTATCATGGGCCATCCGGAGTATGACCCGGAAACGCTGGCCAAGGAATATTGGCGGGATGTGAACAAAGGTCTGGACATTGCGGTGCCGGACCACTATTTCCCCGATAACGATCCCCGTCAGGTCCCCATTGTGCGCTGGCGCAGCGCCGGTCAGCTGCTCTACACCAACTGGCTCAACTATTATGTGTACCAGACCACCCCGTATGATATCAAGGAGATCGAGTAACCATGGCAGTGACCTTTGACGAGGTGCGCAGCGCACCGGAAATCCGCACTTATATCACCCAGGCCGACGCCTCCCTCATCGCGCTGGGCTTCACAGAGCACAGCTTCGCCCATGTGGGACGGTGCGCCAAAGTGGCCGGCGACCTGCTGGCCGATCTGGGCCACGACCCCCGCTCGGTGGAACTGTGCCGCATCGCCGCTTTCATGCACGATATCGGCAACGTCGTCAACCGCCACAACCACGCCATCAGTGGCGCCACCATGGCCTTTCGTATTCTGGACAAAATGGGTATGCCGCCTCAGGAAGTGGCCGCCGTCATTACCGCCATCGGCCACCATGACGACTCCACCGCTTTCCCGGTAAACGCCCTGGCCGCCGCCCTCATTCTGGCGGATAAGACCGACGTACGCCGCAGCCGCGTGCGCAACAAGGACGCCGCCACCTTCGATATTCACGACCGGGTCAACTACGCCGTGGAACAATCCACCGTGGCACTGGACCTGGAGGCAAAAACCTTTACCCTGACCCTGACGATTAACACCCAGGTATGCGCGGTCATGGACTATTTCGAGATTTTCCTGCAGCGTATGATCCTCTGCCGCAAGGCGGCGTCGTATCTGGGCCTGACCTTCAAACTGGTCATCAACGGCTCCACCCTGATTTGATTCTTAATAAAAATAAACCGCACGGCTCCCTATGTGGAACCGTGCGGTTTGCTGTTTCTTGTGACGTTATGCCAGCCGGGAGGCAATGACTCTTGCCACCTTCACGCCGGAAGCGCCGGCCTGAGCCAGGCCGCGGGTGACGCCCGCGCCGTCGCCGATGGCGAAGAAGCCGGGCAGGGTGGTCTCCAGCTCGCCGGAGAGGGCCAGACGGGCGGAATAGAACTTCACCTCCGCGCCGTAGAGGAGGGTATCATAGTTGGCGGTACCGGGGGCGATCTTGTCCAGCTGATAGATCATCTCAATGATGTCGTCCAGCTGCCGCTTGGGCAGGGCCAGGGACAGGTCGCCGGGCACGGCGGCGGTGAGGGTAGGTCTGGTAAAGGACTTGCTCAGCCGGTGGGGGTTGGTGCGCATTCCCTTGACCAGATCGCCGAAGCGCTGGACCAGCACGCCGCCGGCCAGCATATTGGAGAGAGATGCAATGTGTTTGCCGTAGCGGTAAGGCTCATTGAAGGGCTCGGTAAAGCGGTTGGACACCAGCAAGGCAAAGTTGGTGTTCTCGCTGCGCAGGGCAGGGTCGGAATAGGAGTGGCCGTTGACGGTGTTGATGCCCTCCACGCTCTCGGCCACCACATGGCCGTAGGGGTTCATGCAGAAGGTGCGCACCTGATCGCCGTACTGCTTGGTGCGGTAGACCAGCTTGGACTCGTAGACCACGTCGGTGATGTGCTCAAAGACCTGAGCGGGCAGCTCCACCCGTACGCCGATGTCCACCTGGTTGTTGAGCAGCTCCAGACCCAGGTCCTTGCACTGGTTGGCAAACCACTCCGCGCCGGAGCGTCCCGGACCGGCAATGAGCCAGGTGCACTCCACCGTGTCGCCCTGATCGGTGACCAGGCGATAGCCGTCCCCGGGGGCCTCGATCTTGTCTACTGCCGTATGGAAACGGAACTCAGCGTAATCCTTCAGGGTCTCATAGATACTCTGGAGGATCTTCAGGTTATTTTCGGTGCCCAGATGCTTGCACCGGGCCTGGAGGAGGTGGAGATCATATTCCAGCGCCTTTTTCTCCAGCGCCTTGGCGGCGGGGGTGGCGGTGGAATAGACCTCGGTGGTGGCGCCGTGCTTGACGTTGATGGAGTCCACATAGTCGATGAGGTCCATCACTTCCCGGCCGTCCATAAAGTCGGTGAGCCAGCCGCCGAAGGCGGTGGTAAAGTTATACTTGCCGTCAGAGAAAGCGCCCGCGCCGCCGAAGCCGCACATGGTACCGCACACCTTGCAGTGGATGCACTCTTTCACCTTTCCGGCCACAATGGGGCAGCTGCGGGTGTAGATGTCCGCACCCTGATCCAGAATGAGGACCTTCAGTTGGGGACACAGGCGCATGAGCTCATACCCGGCGAAGATTCCGGCCTCGCCGCAGCCGATGATGGCAACATCGTATCTCGTATTCATGTGCGTTCGCTCACTTTACATCATATTTTTGAGGAAAACACCAGGTTATCCTATGATGCTATTATACCAGACGGATTTTGATTTGACAACGCGAACCCCGTCACTTTTCCCCCTTGAAAATTATGCCGCCGGCGCCGGAGAAGGCGAGGGCGAAGCGCTGTCTTCCCCCTGCCAGGTCTCCAGAGAGATACCGGTATAGTACCATTTCAGGATCTCCTCATAGGTGCTCCCCTCTTTTGCCATGGCGTTGGCGCCGTACTGGCTCATCCCCACGCCGTGGCCGTATCCGGTGACGGAAAAGGTAAACTGTCCGTCCTGTTCGGTCACGGTAAAGGAGGTGGAGCGCAGAGAAAAGAGGGTGCGCATCTCAGTACCCGACACGGTAATACCGCCCACCACGATGGATTCCACACCGCCGGCGGAGTTGGGGGTGATGTTCCCCAGCCAGCTGTCCGGCGTACCGGAGAGGTCGGCGTCGGGGTGGGCCTCCAGAAAGGCCGTCTTGAACTCCTCCGCCGACAGGGTGACGGTGGTGTGATAGTTGGGCACTTCCTCCCCTTCGGGGCTTTCCACGCCGGTGAGATAGGGCACGCTGTTGCCCCACACTTCCACCGCGTCCACCGTCTGTCCGGCGGCGGAGGAGAAAAAGACCGCGTCAATGGGCTTTCCGTCGTAGAGGGCCACGATCCCGTCGGTACCGGAGACGGCGTTCTGGATGCGGGCGGTATAGACCTGGGCGTTTTCGCCCCAGTTGGCCTGGGCGTCCTCGGGGGTGATGTAAGCCTGGCAGCAGGTGTGGTCGGTACACACGTCGGCGTCGGGGTGGTTTGCGCTGCCGTAGGTCATTTTCCGCAGGGCGTAAGTACGGGCGGCCACTGTCTGGGCTTTTAGCGCTTCCAGCTCAAAAGAGGCGGGCATCTCAGCGGCCACCACACTCCAGAGATAATCTCCCATGGTCATCGTGGTGACGCTGCCGTCTTTCTGGAGGACGTCAATGGTGCGTTCGGTGTCCAGCGGCCCGGAAGGTGCGGGCGTTGCCACCGGGCGATCCAGCGGCAGGACGCTCTCTCCGCCGCTTCCGCCGCCCAGCAGCAAAAAGGGCAGCAAAAAGAACAATAACAATAAGATCAAGGCCACAGCCACGACTTGTTTCATGGAAAAACCTCCGTACTTCCCCGTATTTCCCGATTGACCGGGCCCGGTTCTTATGGTAAACTGTATGGGATTACTTTATAAGACTAGCTTGTTAAAGGAGCGAATTATCATGCCCGAGACCTCCACGGACTTTATCGAAAGTCTATGCGGCGAGTACCGCAGGAATAACCATATCGACCCGGAATGCTACGAGCGCTGGGGGGTCAAGCGCGGTCTGCGCAATGCCGACGGCACCGGCGTACTGGCGGGCGTGACCCAGATCGGCAACGTGCTGGGCTACTACGTCCAGGACGGCGAGCGCTATCCCATGGACGGCCAGCTGATCTACCAGGGCATCGACGTCCGGGAGATGATCGAAGGCTTCATGTCGGAAGGCCGGTTCGGCTTTGAGGAGACGGCCTATCTGCTGCTGCTGGGCCGACTGCCCACCGCCGAGCAGCTCACCCAATTCCGGCAGATGCTCAACGAGCATCAGGCCCTCCCCCCCATGTTCACCGAGGATATGATCCTGAAAGCCCCCAGCCCTGATGTGATGAATAAGCTGGGCCGCTCGGTGCTCTCCCTCTACTCTTACGACCCCAACCCGGATGATCTGTCTCTTTACAACCAGCTGCGCCAGTCCATGGAGCTCATTGCCCGGGTGCCGGTCATCGTGGCCCATGCCTTCGCGGCCAAGCGCCACTATTATAATAACGAAAGTCTCTATCTCCACCGGCCCCAGCCCGGCCTGAGCGTGGCGGAAAACTTCCTCTATTCGGTGCGGCATGATAATCAGTACACCGAGCAGGAAGCCCGTCTGCTGGACCTGTGCCTGGTGCTCCACGCCGAGCATGGCGGCGGCAATAACTCCGCCTTCTCCTGCCGGGTGCTGTCCTCCTCCGGGACGGACATCTACTCTGCCATCACTGCGGCGGTGGGGGCGCTGAAGGGCCCCCGTCACGGCGGCGCCAACAAAAAGGTCATGGAGATGTTCGGCTATCTGAAAGAGGGCGTGGGCGACTGGAAGGATGACGACGAGGTGAAAGACTTCCTGGGCCGCATCCTCCGCCGGGAGGCTGGCGACGGCTCCGGTCTCATCTACGGCATGGGCCACGCCATCTATACCCTGTCCGATCCCCGCGCGGTGCTCCTCAAGCGGTTTGCCCGGGAGCTGGCCGAGACCAAGGGCATGATGGACCAGTTCCAGCTGCTGGAGTCGGTGGAGCGCCTCACGCCCCAGGTCCTCAAGGAGGTGCGCGGGGAGAAGAAGGTGGTCTGTGCCAACGTGGACCTCTATTCCGGTCTGGTGTATCAGATGATGGGCATCCCCATGGAGCTCTACACGCCTCTCTTCGCCGTGGCGCGCATGGCGGGCTGGTGCGCCCACCGCATCGAGGAAGTCACCTCCCCGGCCAACCGCATCATCCGCCCGGCCTATAAGGCGGTGGCGCCGCTGCGTCCCTTTGTCCCTCTGGCCCAGCGGGTCTAATCAGAAGTTTATACTGCTCCGGCGGCGTCTTCCACGGCGGGCAGGTCGATCACGAAACTGGTGTGACGGCCGTTGCTCTCGGCGCGGATGGCGCCGCCGTGCCGTTCCACAATCTCTTTCGCGATAGCCAAGCCCAACCCCGCGCCGCCGGTCTGGGTGGACCGGGCCTCATCCAGACGATAGAATTTTTCAAAAATGCGGGCCAGCTCTCCCTCGGGGATCTCCAGCCCCTCGTTGGCCAGAATGACCTCCACCATATCCCCTTCCCGCCGGGCGGAGATGGAGATCTCTCCCCCTTCCACACTGTAATGGACGGCGTTGCGCAGGATGTTGTCAAAAACCCGGACCAGTCCGTCCGGATCTCCGTTTACCGTCAGACCCTGTTCCAATTCGGTGCGGCAGGTCAGGTTCTTTTCCTCCAGCAGGGGGTAAAACTCGTCGGAAAGCTGCTCCAGCAGCACGGTCACCCGGATGAGCTGATATTCCTCTTCCGGCGCGCACAATTCCATCCGGGTGATGTCGAAAAATTCGCCCAGCAGTTCTTCCAGCCGCTTTGCCTTCTCCAGAGCGATGCCGGTAAACCGGGCCCTTTGTTCGGTGGTGAGCTGGGTCTGGTCATTGAGGAGGGTAAGATAGCCCACCAACGAGGTCAGCGGGGTTTTCAGATCGTGGGCCAGAAAGGCGGTCAGGTCCTTGCGGCGGCGTGCCATGGCCTCCTCCTGTTCCTGCCGGTCCATCAGATGCTGCCGGATGGACTCCAGGTCGTGCTCCAGGGGCTGGAGTTCCAGCGGGAGGGTAATGGGCGTGCCGTCCTTTCCGGCGATCTGCCGGGCGGCGGAGGCGATCTCGTCCAGCCAGCGGGTAAAGCGGCCCGTCACCAGATAGAGGGCGGCGAGCATGAGGAAAAACATCCCGCACAAGAGCAAAAGCGGAATGTTCTCCAAAATATAATGCTGATAGGCCTCCAGAGCGACCTGTTCGCTCTGACCGAAAAGGCAGGTGGCCACCCAGACGAAGAGATGTTCGGCGGGACTGTCCAGAAACCGGTCCACCAAGTGAAGCACTGCTGCCGCGCCCAGCGTGGCCGCCAGGGTCCCCGCCGCCGCCATGAGCACCATTTTCCGTTTCAGCCGGGCATAGCGCATATCCATGCTGTACCCCTCCTTTTGCCGCTGTCCTCTTCATTATAGCGGCAAAAGGATAGAGTGGCAAGAAAAAGGACCGGACAGGGAAGATTCCCCGTCCGGTCCTGTTCAGTTGTTGTTATACACCGCTCTGGCCGTAGTTGGACAGCACCCGGGCGGAAGGATCGTCCACGTCGCAGCCTTCCCACTCCTTGTTGGGCATCCAGAAAGCGGGCACCATCTCCGCCTGACCGGGATAGAACCGCTCGAAGAGGTCGCGGTACAAAAGGCTCTCCTTGGTGAAGGGGGTGGCGAAGGGATAGCGCTCCCCGGCCTCCTCCAGCTGCTCCTGCGTGCAGCACTGCTGGGCGTAGTCCTTGAGGTGGTCCACCATGCTGTGACCCACGGCGTCGCTGAAGGCGGCCTTTTCCCGCCACAGGATGTCTTCGGGCAGCCAGTCGCCGCCGCTAAAGGCTTTGCGCAGGAGGTACTTCCCCTTTCCGTAGACGTTGCGCTTCTTGGCCGGGTCGATGGACATGACGTAATGGACGAAATCCAGATCGCCGAAGGGTACCCGGGCTTCCAGGCTGTTGGCCGCCAGACACCGGTCGGCGCGGAGTACGTCGTAGCAGTGGATCTCCCGGATGCGCTTCTGGGCCTCCTGCTGGAAGGCGGCGGCGGAAGGGGCGAAATCGGTGTATTTATACCCAAAGAGCTCGTCGGAGATCTCGCCGGTGAGCAGCACCTTGATGTCGGTCTGCTGATGGATGGCCCGGCAGACCAGGTACATACCAATGCTGGCCCGGATGGTGGTGATGTCGTAGGTGCCCAGAGCCGCCACCACGGTGGGGAGGGCGTCCAGCACGTCCTGCCGGGTCATGATGATCTCGGTGTGGTCGGCCCCCAGGTAGTCGGCCACTTCTCTGGCGTACTTGAGGTCGATGGGGTCGGTGTCCATGCCGATGGCGAAGGTGCGGATGGGCTTTTTCAGCTGCCGGGCGGCGATGGCGCACACCAGACTGGAGTCCAGACCGCCGGACAGGAGGAAGCCCAGAGGGGCGTCGGCGTCCAGACGCTTTTCCACCGCGGCCACCAGCTTTTCCCGGATGGTGGCGGTGATGGTGTCCAGATCGTCATAGGTGTAGTGCTCCACCTTCCAGGGAAGGGCGTAGGGCACAAACCGGCCGTCCATCCAGTAGTGTCCCGGTGGGAAGGGGCGGATCTCCTTCACCCAGCCCACCAGGTTTTTGGCCTCGCTGGCGAAGGCGATGTGTCCGCTCTCGGAATAGCCGTAGAAGAGGGGCCGGATGCCGATGGGGTCCCGGGCAGCGATGACCTTGCCGGTCTGGGCGTCGCAGATAAGGCAGGCAAATTCTGCGTCCAGATGGCGGAACATCTCCACGCCGTACTCCCGGTAGAGGGGCAGGAGGATCTCACAGTCGCTGCCGCTGCGGAAGGTGTAGCCCAGCTCCTCCAGCTCTTTTTTCACCTTGCGGAAGCCGTACAGCTCGCCGTTGCACAGCGCCCAGCTGCCGTCCCGGGTAAAGGGCTGCATGCCGTCGTCGGTAAGACCCATAATGGCCAGGCGGTTGAAGCCCAGCAGGCCGAAGGAGGTCTCCACCACCCGGCTGTCGTCCGGTCCCCGGTCCCTGGTACGGGCCAGATAGCCCTCAAACTGCTCTTTGGTCATATCCTGACCCAGATAACCTAAAATTCCACACATGTTGCACCGCTCCTTGTCTTTTTTTGCAAGGAACGAAAAAAGCAGCCATTCGCTCCCCCATTAGGGCGAATTGCTGCCATCCGCGGTGCCACCTAACTTGCCCCGCGCCATTGCGGGACCACTCTTTTTCACGCGTTCTTCCCAAACGCTGACTCTGTAACGTGAGTACACGGCGTTCCTACTGCCCCGAGGGGGTTCGGTCTGCGGCTCGGGAGGGTTGCTTCGGGCCGCCGCACGCACGGGGCTCCCACCTGTCCCCCGCTCTCTGTGCCGGCTGCACGGCCGTACTGGTCTCCGTCACTGCCTTTTATGGGCGGTATTTTAGCACCGTATTTTCCCCCTGTCAAGAGAAAAAACGCGGACGGCTTTTTGCGCCGTCCGCGTTTGGTCAGTAACGGTTGATCCAGTCGGAGATCAGGTAGGTGGGCACCAGCCACATCACCAGGAAAATCAGCAGATTTCCCACCGTCAGGGAGTCATAGGCCGCCAGGAAGGTGAGGTAAAAGGTCAAAATCACACCCAGCGACGAACCCAGCACAGTCAGCAGTGCGGAGATGCGTATCCCCCGGCGGAGGCGCTTTCCGCCCACGGCGGCCTCGGTAAAGGGGTCCACGCCGGTGCGGCAGAGGACAGCGGTGAGGATGGGGCTGTGTTCCTGCCGGCTGTCGGAGAGTTCCATCCGCCGCTCCACCGCCGGAAACTCCATGCGGTCGGCCGGGAGCTTAAAGCGCTGGCGCAGCATATCGGGAGTGATGTTGAAATCCCGGGTAGCCAGCACCGGCACCACATGGTTGCGGATCAGGGTGCTGAGGGCCGGTTCCACCGCGCCGTTGAGGCTATACTTGAGGGCAAAGAGACCGGCCAATTCTCCGCCGATGGCGCAGAAAACGGCGTTTTTCACATGGACGCCCTGAGGGAGGGGCACGTCCATCAGGTGCATGAAGGAGGCCGAGCCCACCAGCACCTGTTCTCCCCGAATCTCGGCGGACATACCGCCGCCCTCATAGCAGCAGAAATTTACCGCCTTGCGGTAGACGGTGCCCTGTGCCCGGAGCAGATCATGGAAGAGCTTATCCAGTCCGCTGCCCGAGTCACGGATGAGGGTGGCGGTGACGCCCACCACCCGATCCACCGAGAAATCGCCAAAAATCTTGATTCCGTTGAGTCGGACGGTGCCCGGCGGGAAGAGGTCTTCATCGGAGAGCAGGATGCTGCTGCCGCCGCCGGTGCTGGTGACGCCGTCCCAACCGGCCAGCGCCGCGCCGCTTTTGGCCAGTCTTTGGGACAGGGCTCCCCAGGGAATGCCGTAGCAGAGGGTGGCGGAAAAGGAGGACGCGGCGGTCAGGTTGGCGGAAAGGGCCCACAAAAAGTCCTCCGGCCGTTTGCGGCCCACCGAGGCCAGAATGGCGCACAGCAGGCAGGCGGTAACCAGAATGGGGGCGGCCACATGGAAAATGCGCTGGGCGCCGTCGTCGGCCTGGATCTGCCGTCCAAAGCCGACGGGTTCTCCCGACCACTTGGCATAGGCGTCCCGCCCGTTCCACTTCCGCTCGTCCAGCGTGACCAGATAGGGTTCGGTCACCGACGCGGCGGTGCGGCAGGCCACCCGCAATCCCCGCCGTTTGGCGTAGTTGCCCCACAGAATGAAGGTCATGGAGACGGCCACCAGGGCGCAGAAGGGCATACGGAAGGCATCGGGGGTCAGCCGCTCCATGAGCAGGGCGTCGGCAATGGAGGCCACACAGGCCAGCACCGCCACACTGTCCAGCTCCGCCCGAAGGGTGAGCATATGGGCCAGTCCCAAGCCCACCGCATCCAGAGCGAAGATCATCACCACTCCCAGCATACCCGCCAAAATCATACACCGAAGCCCATGATTCTGGAGCAGCTGTTGGGGCATGGGCAAGCCCAGGCCCACCGCAAAGGTGAGGTACAGCATGGCGGCCGTCACCAACAGGCACAGCACGATCCGCCCGCGCATCCCCTTGATGCTCTTGTCATACCGGCGGAACAGTTCCTGGGGCGGCAGATCGGGGATGGGGGGCGGTTCCCGGCGGCGGCGCACCGGGGGTGCGTCTTCCTCCGGCTCCTCCTGGTCCACGCCGGGGATGTAGCGCTCGGCCCGGCGGACCTCCTCGCTCTCTTCGCTTCCCTCTTCTTCAAACATATGCTGGGCATACTGGTCGGCTTTGCGGCTCAGGTCCTCCAGCTTCCGGCTCAAAAACCCTTCTCTTTCTTGCTTGGAAAAGGGGACCACATTCCCCTCTTCCGGCGGTGCGGGCGGCGTTTTCTCTCTGGGGCGGAACACATGGCGCAGCACCTGAAAGCGGGGAAGGCGCTGGGGTTCCTCTTCCGGCGCTTCCTCCGGTTCCTCTGTATCTTCCTCCCCTTCCGGCTCCTTCACAGGCTCCTCCGGTTGGGGCATGGGTTCCGACTCCGGTTCCGGGGGCTCCTTCCGCTCGGGTTCCATGGGGATGGGCCGGGTCTCATCGGGCGCCTGCTGCTCCTCTTTCAGTTCGTATTCCGCCAAAATCTCTTCCAGCGTGAAAGAGGGCAGCTCGTCCACGCCGTCCAGTTCCAGTTCCTCGTCCTTGGACATCGTACCGTTCTCCTGATCTTGGAATTTCTCCCTTGCCTCAGCCCATGCGCTGACGGACCGCCTCGTACAGCAGGATGGCCGCGGCGGCGCTGGCGTTGAGGGAGTTGAGCTTCCCCTTCATGGGGATGCGGACTTTGAAGTCACAGGTCTCGGCCACCAGGCGGCTCATGCCGCTGCCCTCGGAGCCGATGACAATGGCGGCAGGGCCTTTCAGATCGGCGTCATAGAGGAGCCGGTCCCCGTCGGCGGCGGTGCCGAAGACCCACACGCCCTCCTCCTTGAGCTCCTTCAAAAGGGCGGTCAGGTTGGCCACCCGGGCCACAGGCACATGGCTCACCGCGCCGGCGGAGGTCTTGGCCACCACGGCGGTCAGACCGGCGGAGCGGCGCTTGGGGATGATGACGCCGTGAGCGCCGGCACACTCGGCGGTGCGGATGACGGCGCCCAGGTTGTGGGGGTCGGAGAGCTCGTCGCACACCACGATGAGGGGCGGCTCGTTCTTTTCCCGGGCAGCATTGAGGATATCTTCCACGCTGGCGTACTCCCGCACGGCGGCCAGGGCGATGACGCCCTGATGGGAGTGGGTGCGGCTCATATTGTCCAGCTTGCGCCGGTCGCACTCCACGGTGACGATGCCCTTGCCGCGGGCGGTGGAGGCGATATGGCCCAGGGCGGAGTCGGTCTCTCCCTTGGCCAGGTAGATTTTATCAATGGCGGTACCGGAGCGCAAAGCTTCGATGACTGCGTTTCGTCCCTCGATGATGCCGTCGGCCAGGGCTTCCTGGTCCTGTGGGGCAGTGCGGGGCTTCTTTGTTTCCTTCATGGATGTATCTCCCGTCTTTTTTTGATGTCCCGTTCAGTATACCACAACCTGCACCGGGGAAAAAGGAAAACTTGCATTCCTTTTCCGCTTTGGCCGTCAAAACCACCCAAGTAAGGGGCCGGCTTTCACAAAAAGTTTACAGCCCCCCACTTTCCCCTTCCTTGTAATTTGCGCCGCGATGTGTTATAAATAGTATCATGTTGCCGGTGGAATGCTGTCTCCATACCGGTCTACTCTATCTTTTTCAATAAGGAGGGCCACGTTTTGAAGCCCGATAAACCCCAGGGACCCGGAAACCACAACCGGAGAAATTTGATGGGGATCATCTCCATAGTGGTCTGGGCCCTCATCATTACGCTTTTCTTCAACTATTTCGCCTCCATGGCGGGAAAGGCCAACACCACCGAGGTGATGTACGGTCAGTTCCAGCAGATGGTGGCAGAGGACAAGGTCTACTATGTGGAGTATACCTCCGGCAAGTACACCTTCTACCTCAAGGACGACGTAGCCAAGGTCGGCCTGGACCCCACCAAGGAGCTGGACCCCACCACCGCCACCAAGCAGCAGGTCACCGAGTTCAACAATAAGCTTAAAAAAGCCAAGAGCTATTACTGTGCGCCGGTGGCCGACCCGGTGGATACCATGGAGATGCTCAACGCCCACGGCGTCCATCTCTACGGTACCCCCTATGTGGCGGAGCTCTCCCCCATTATCTCTCTGCTCATCTCCTATGTACTGCCCATGGCCATTATCATGGTGCTCTTCTTCTTCCTGTTCCGCAGCATGGCGGGCAAGATGGGGGGCGGCCTGGGCGGCGTGGGCAAGGCCAACGCCAAGGTCTATGTGGAGAAAAAGACCGGCGTCACCTTCCGGGACGTAGCCGGTCAGGACGAGGCCAAGGAATCCCTTCAGGAGATCATCGACATCCTGCATAATCCCCAGAAATACACCGAGATCGGCGCAAAGCTGCCCAAGGGCGCGCTGCTTGTGGGCTCTCCCGGTACCGGTAAGACCCTGCTGGCCAAGGCCGTGGCGGGCGAGGCCAACGTGCCCTTCTTCTCCATCTCCGGCTCCGACTTTGTGGAGATGTTCGTAGGCGTGGGCGCCAGCCGTGTCCGCGACCTCTTCAAGGAGGCCAGCAAGATGGCCCCCTGTATCATCTTCATCGACGAGATCGACACCATCGGTAAATCCCGCGATAACCGCATGGGCGGCAATGACGAGCGGGAACAGACCCTCAACCAGCTGCTGGCCGAGCTGGACGGCTTTGACCCCACCAAGGGCGTCATCGTCCTGGCGGCCACCAACCGGCCCGAGGTGCTGGATAAGGCTCTCCTCCGTCCCGGCCGTTTCGACCGGCGGATCACGGTGGACCGGCCCAACCTGGCGGGCCGTCTGGCCACCCTTCAGGTGCACACCCGCAACATCCGCCTGGCCGAGGACGTGGATCTGAACAAGATCGCCCAGGCTACTGCCGGTGCGGTGGGCGCGGATCTGGCCAATCTGGTCAACGAAGCGGCGCTGCGCGCCGTCCGTCTGGGCCGCCGGGCAGTGAATCAGCACGACCTGCTCACCGCCTTTGAGACGGTCATCGCTGGCGCGGAAAAGAAGGGCACCGTCCTCACCGAACAGGAAAAGAAGCTCATCGCCTATCACGAGGTGGGTCACGCCCTTGTGGCCGCCAAGCAGAAAAACGCCCAGCCGGTGAGCAAAATCACCATTGTCCCCCATACCCAGGGCGCGCTGGGCTACACCATGCAGCTCCCCGAGGAGGAAAAGTTCCTCATGACGAGGGACGATCTTTACACCGAGATCCGCACCCTGCTGGGCGGACGCTCCGCCGAGGAAGAGGTCTTCCAGACCATGACCAGCGGCGCTTCCAACGACATCGAGCGCGCCACCGATCTGGCCCGCAAGATGGTGACCATGTTCGGTATGAGCGACCGGTTCGGCGTGATGGGCCTTGCCACCATTCAGAATCAGTATCTGGATGTGGGCTACGGTCTCAACTGCGCCCAGGATACCGCCGCCCTCATCGATCAGGAGGTGCAGGCCATTCTGGACCGCTGCCATCAGGAAGCCCGTCAGATCCTGGCGGAAAACCGGGAGCAGCTGGACGCGGTGGCCGGCTACCTGCTGGAGAAGGAGACCATCACCGGCGGCGAGATGATGGCCATTCTGGAGGGCAAGGACCCGGCGCTGGCCGACAACTTCGGCGACAACACCGGCAAGCCCGCCCCCACCGGCGACATTGAACCCCCTGCCCGTCACATCCACATGGTCAGCGAACCGCCTGCCGTCCCCGACCAAGAGCAGGATGTGCAGGAAGAAGCACCCCAGAAGGACGAGGACAACCAGACGCCCTAAAGAGAAAAAGGAGGCAGTTTCCATGATCCTGACCACCACCCCTCAGGTTGAAGGCCGCAAGATCGAGCGTTATCTTGGCATTGTCTTTGGCGAAGTGATTTCCGGCGTGGATATGTTCCGCGACATTGCCGCCGGATTCCGCAACATTTTCGGCGGACGGAGCGCGGGTTATGAAGACGAGCTTCAGCGCGCCCGGGAAGAAGCCATGGCCGAGATGTCCCAGCGGGCCGAGGCC
>DXGA01000110.1 GCA_019114165.1 Candidatus Flavonifractor merdipullorum
CGGCGTGGGCAAGACCGAGCTGGTCAAGCAGCTGGCCGCCGACCTGTTCGACACCCCCGAGTCCCTCATCCGTCTGGACATGTCCGAGTTTATGGAAAAGTTCGCCGTCTCCCGCATCATCGGCTCTCCGCCGGGCTATGTGGGCTATGACGAGGCCGGTCAGCTCACCGAAAAGGTGCGCCGCAAGCCCTATTGCGTGGTTCTCTTCGATGAGATCGAAAAGGCCCACCCCGATGTGCTCAACATCCTGCTCCAGATCCTGGACGACGGACACATCACCGACGCCCAGGGCCGGAACGTCAACTTTGAGAACACCGTCATCGTCATGACCTCCAACGCCGGCAGCGACACCAAGTCCTCCGGCGCGGTGGGCTTCGGCGGCAGCGCCAGCGATCAGGGCAAGGAGCGAGCCATGAAAGCCCTGGAATCCTTCCTCCGCCCCGAGTTTATCAACCGTATCGACGAGATCGTCTACTTCAACAAGCTCAGCGAGGAGAACTTCAAGGCCATTGCCTCCATCATGCTGGGTGAACTGCGGGACGTGCTCAAGGACAAGGGCATCGCCTTTGGCTGGGACGACACGCTGCTGGACTACCTGGTGGAAAAGTCCTATTCCCTCACCTACGGCGCACGCAACCTGCGCCGCCAGATCCAGAAGGACCTGGAGGACGCCATCGCCACCCGGCTCATCGAAAGCTATCAGAACCCCTTCTCCCAGATGAAAGCCACCGTCACCGACGGAAAAATTCAATTGCTGACGCTGTAAGCGCAAAGGAAAAGTGAGGTCAGGAACCATTCCTGACCTCACTTTTTCTTTTATTCCGCTGTCTAAACGCATATCCTTTGTGAGAAAGGATGTGATGGTATGGCAAGCAAGCATCGGCTCATCAAAGCTTATAACGTATTTCAAACCCAAACCCCGGACCGGACCCGTTTTAACGCACTCTGGGTGGAAGTCCTCCGCCGGAGGGCGCGGTGAACGGAGTCCCCAGAGCGGCGCTCTACTGCCGCCTCTCCGAAGAGGACCGGAACAAAGGAGAAAACGACGACAGCGCCAGCATCCAGAACCAGAAAGCCATGCTCCTCCAGTACGCCGCCGAGCAGGGCTGGACGGTATATGACATTTACAGCGACGACGACTACGCCGGCGCCGACCGCAGCCGCCCCGCCTTCCAGCGGCTCATCGCCGACGCAAGGGACGGGCGGTTTGACATCGTCCTCTGTAAAACCCAGTCCCGCTTTACCCGTGAGCTGGAACTGGTGGAAAAATACCTCCATAACCTCTTTCCCCGATGGGGGATTCGCTTTGTGGGGCTGGTGGACAACGCCGACACCGCCAACAAGGGCAATAAAAAAGCCCGTCAGATCAACGGACTGGTGAACGAGTGGTATCTGGAAGATCTGTCGGAAAACATCCGGAGCGTGCTGGACAACAAGCGGAAAAACGGGTTACATATCGGCTCCTTCGCCCTCTACGGCTACCGGAAGGACCCGGAGCACAAAGGACGGCTTCTCATCGACGAGGAGGCCGCCCAGGTGGTGCGGGAGGTCTTCTCCCTCTACGCCCAGGGCTGGGGCAAGACGGCCATTGCCCGCATCCTCAACGACCGGGGCGTCCCCAATCCCACCGCCTACAAGCAGGCCAAAGGGCTACGCGATACGCCCCCCGGAGGAAAGACCGGCACCCTGTGGAAATATCCCGCCATCTCCCATATGCTCACCAATGAGCTCTACATCGGCAACATGGTACAGGGCAAATACGGCAGTATCTCCTATAAAACAAAAGAAAACCGGCCCCGTCCACCGGAGCAGTGGTTCCGGGTGGAGCATACCCATCCGCCCATTATCCCGCCCGACCTGTGGGAGCGGGTCCAGGCCCGCATCGCCCAGCGGACCAGGCCCTTTTCCAGTGGAGAACTGGGAATCTTTGCGGGAAAATGCCGCTGTGCTTCTTGCGGCTACACCCTGCGCTCCTCCAAAAGCCGGGGAAAACGGTATTTGCAGTGCCCCAGCCGCTATATCTCCCACACCGCCTGTCCCGGCGTATTTCTCTCCCAGGACCGGCTGGAAGAGCGGGTGCTGGAGGAGCTGCGTCAACTGACCGAAACCTGTCTGGACCTTCCAACGCTGGAACAGATGCTGGACCCACCCCTCCGGAGAGATGCCTGGAAGCAAAAACTCACAAATGCGCTCCTTTCCTGTCAGCGGGAACAGGAGCGGTGCAGACAGGCGGGATTGTCCCTCTATCTGGACCGGGCAAAGGGCATCCTCTCCCCCGGAGACTATGAGGAACTATGCGCCGCCCTCCGCAGCCAGACCGACGCCCTGCACGATCAGATACAGGAACTGCGCGAAACGCTCAAACGCTTGGAGGAAGAAGCAAACCGCCCCGTTGCCGATGTTCTCACCTCCCTCACCCGGCCGGAACGGCTCACCCGGGATATGGTGGACACCTTTGTCGATTTTATTTCCATCGGAAGAGACGGACCGTCTCTGTCTGTGTCCATTCACTGGCGGTTTTGACGTCGTGTTTCTCCCATTGCAGCAGAGCAAAAGGCACGCGTGACTTACGACAATATCCTCCGTCAGTCCGACGACCCCGACGTCAACGACGTCATCCGCTTCCTCCGGGCCCGGGAGATCGTCCACTTCCAGCGCTTCGGTGAAGCGAACCATACAAAGTCAAGCAGACCCCCAGATCTGCTTGACAGGAGGACACGGAGACACTAGAATGGAACACGTGCCGAAAATGGCAAAGGAGGACAGGTATGAAATACAGACTGGACCGGTATGGTAATCAAATTTCTCAGCTGGGTTATGGCTGCCTGCGGTTTACGAAAAAAGGAAACAGCATCGACTACGAAAAAGCAGAAAAGGAAGTCCTCCTCGCCATAGAGCAGGGCGTCAATTATTTTGATACCGCCTATATTTACCCCGGCAGCGAGGAATGTCTCGGGCGGATTTTAGATGAAAACAAGTGCCGTGACCGGGTTTATCTTGCCACCAAACTGCCGCAGTATATCATTCGTTCCTCTGCGGCCATTGATAAGACCTTTCAGGAAGAACTGTCCCGTCTTCGCACAG
>DXGA01000111.1 GCA_019114165.1 Candidatus Flavonifractor merdipullorum
ACGTCAGAACAAAACGGTCTGCCATACAGGGGCGCAGTTCTTCCATCAGATCCAGCGCAAGAGAGCTGCGTCCCGGACGGTCCCGATGCAAAAAGCCCACATAGGCGTCCAGCCCCGCGCTCTCCAATGCAGAAGCGCAGTCATGGGCCAACAGGCTGTACGCAAAGGACAAAAGGGCATTTACAGGGTCCAAAGGAGGCCTGCGGCTCCGCGTATGAAAGGAAAAAAGCGAAGGATCGCCCAGAATCAACTGGTCAAACACGCCAAAGTAGGCGGTAGCTCCGGCGCCTTCCAGGCCGCGGAGATGTTCCAGAGAGGTTTCGGACATGACCTGAGGAAGCAGATCCTGAAGCTGCGCGGAGACGCGATCCAACCGTTCCCCATCCACACGGAGCCCGTGATCCCGGCGGGTACGCTGGATACACCAACGGGCATTATAGAGCTTTCCGAATATCATCGCTCTGGCAATGCGGCAGCTCTGGGCTGGATCGTCGGCGATGCGGTACTGAGTACGGCGAAGCAGGACGTTACCGTTTGCCTCTCCGGTGACACGGGCCAGGAATTTCCCACGGGGCGTACAGAAGGTGAGGGAGATGCCGCGCCGGGCACAGGCGCCCATCAGCGCGGGAGAAGCGCCCGGATAAGAAAAGGACAGGATAGCGGACAGGGTGTGGAGAGGATAGCGTGCAACCACCTCTTTTTCCCGGTTTGCAACGACATTTTCCCCATCCAGAGAGAGATAAATGTCTTCGGAGGTGACAAACAGTGTGTTGAGCAGATGTCTCATCAGAATTCCTCCATGGCCTGGCGGAGATAAGATCCAGCGTCCTTTCCCCGCATCAATGCCGGCAGACACAGTTCTTTGAGAGAGCAGGCGTTGCAGCTTTTGCTGGGTTTTACTTTGGGCGTGTAGCCGCGCTGATCGAGCTGGTGCATCTCTTCCAGCATGGCCTGTACCTGACAGCGCAAGTTATCGGTAAAGGAGACCGAAGTGCGCCGTCTGACCTCGCCATAAAACAATGCGCCCTCATCAATGGTACAACAGAGCATCTCCTCCAGACACATGGCCTGCGCACAGAGCTGGAGCATGTCGGCCAGATGCTCTTTGGGCGAACCCCGTTTGTACTCAATGGGGAAGGGACGCCATAATCCCTCTTCTCCATGCAGTGGGACGCCGTCCGGAGCGCTGTGGAATTCCACCACATCGCATTTTCCCGAAATCCCGAGGCGCGGAGAAAACACCGGCAGTCCGCGCAGGATCAGAAGTGCTCCCCGGCGTTCCCGCTGCTGCCCGTCATGGGCACGGCTGTGGAATAAGTCGCCTTCCACGGTGCGCAGATTTTCTTTCCATTGCTGCTCAATGTGGATGAGAGCCCACTGGCGGCGGCAGAAGGAGAAGTGCTGTAAGCCGGAGAGCTGGAGGTAGTCCTCCTCGCGGTAGGTCACCCCATGCGCTGACAGGTGACGCCGGCAGGAAGGGTGTCTTCGGCTACCGTAACGGTGTAATCCTGATAGGAGCGGGCGGGCATACCGGAATCGTCTTTGCGGGCAACCGTTACCGATTCAAAGAGCTTCCACGCCGGGGCGCAGCCCAACTCACTTTCATGCTTGAATACGATGAGCTCCCGTACCGCCATTTTGCCACGGGCGGCGGAATGGTCGTGCTCAAACATATTCAGGATAGCTTCCCACAGGAGAGAGAGATCTTCTTCGGAAAAACCGGTGGTTTTGCGGGCCAGATTGGCCGATACATAGCCTTCACAGCGGTAGAGACCATAGGGAATGATATACTTCCGGCCCATTTCGGTCCCTTTTTTCTCGGCGTCGGCTTCGGTGGTAATGGCCACGCGGGTAATGGTGACTTCCTGGGGAACCACAGGCTCCACACTGCGGGCAAACCCCAGCTGCACAGGGCCGCGGACCTGTCCACAATTGAGAGCGGCTTTCACAAAGGTGGTCATCACTGCGCCGAAGGTGCGGATATCATAGAAATTGGCGCACATCCAGTCCCGGATCTTCCGGTCCAGATCGGGGTCGTTTTTCTTTTTCTCCTTCACATTCTTATCAGTGACGCCCAGATCCTGATAGGCCTGCGCATCGCTGCGGTTGAGGGGCACGCCGTCCTTGACATAGATGCGGTAACCGGTGGCGTCTTCCTTGACGGTTTCCACATAATTGCGGATCTTGCGCTTGAGACACACATCGGTCACAAGACCAAGACCGGTTTCCGGGTCCACACGGGGCATATTGCCGGCGTCGGGATCGCCGTTGGGATTGCCGTTTTCCACATCGAAGAGGATGACGAACTCATAGCGGTTTTTGATCGGCTCAGACATATTATTTTTCCTCCTTTTTCTCAAAACGGGCCTGGGTCTGGTGATAATAGCCCAGCTGGAACGCGCCCTGCTGAGGCAGATTCAGACGGGTGGGATAGGCTTCCCCCAATTTGGACATGAGCTGGGTGAGCTCCTTATCGTAGTAGGTGCGCAGTCCGCCGTCCAGTTTTTTCAGATGCTTCTGGGCCAAGTTCAGGAGAACAGGAAATACATGGGCAGGCGTGGCGGAGGCAGAGTTAAAATATTTATCCTTGATGGTAGCATTGATGCCCGGGTTAGCGGCGGACTGGATGGCTTCCAGAACGGAAAAGAGCCGTCCCAGGTTATAGGGAATATGGGTGCTGTCAGGATTGAGAGACACGGTCAAAACCTCCTTTGGTACGTCTGAGTTGGGATTTTGGAGATAATACGCTTTGACAATGGCGGCCCGGCCGCGGGTGACCCGGTGTTCTGCCCGAATGCGGAGGGTAACGCCGTTGAGCAGGGTGGCGGGATAGCGGGTATCGGTGAGCACAGAACGGAACACTTCGCCGGACAGAATGGGTGAGGGAGATTTATCGCGGGCATTCTGGTTGACGGTTTCGTCCAGCAGTTTCCAGATGGGAATGGCATCAAATTTGTCGCTGGCAGGGCGAATGATTTCCAGCCGCTGCTGATGGGCCTGGATATGGCGCAAAAAACCCCCAAAGGTATTGCGCAGGAAAAAGCGGACCGATAACCGCGCCGCATTGGGCGCCAGCCCCAGCACATAAAACTCCATATTGGGGTCTAATTTGGTTTCGTCATAGAGGACGCTTTCTCCCTGACAGAGTTTCTTTACTATGGACTGCAAATCATTTGCGGTATAGGAGAGGGGACTTCCAAAACATGCGCCGCCAAACAGGGCCTGATAAGCGCTGCCCCCTCCCCTGGCCCAGCAGACCACGGTGGTATCGCCCATGCGGTAGACGTGGTCCCGGTCGGCCAGCAGATGGTTGAGGGCGGTGGTATAGGCAAAGGCGGCATATTTGCTGGTGGGGGCGTTAAGGTTCTGCTCCTTTCCGTAGGAGCAGAAGGAAGGCGCATTGAAAGAGACCAGCGCCGCGCCGCTGGATTGGGCGCCCTGTACATTTTTGATGGATGGATGGACCGGTTCCACAGGTCCGTATGCGCCGGTCACCAGACAGACCATCTGTATCCCGTCTGTCTGGGTGTTATAGTGGTTTTCCCAGGCCTGCCGGATCAGAGGATCACAGTGTACATCCTGCCCGCCATACCGGAAGATCAGATTTCCGCCTGCCAGGATTTCGTCCAGGTGGTCGGACAGAGCGGGCACGTTTTGCGCCTGTTCCGGCTGCCATGTCTGGAAAAAGGACGTCACCGCACAGGCAGCGGGAGAATCCATGCCCTCCAAAAGGGCGAGGTGGAGATTTTTGGACGCATGAAAACATTCCAGAGCCCGTTCGGGTTTCCCCTTGCTGTCGATGCCCAGCAGGTAGCTGGAATTATCACAGAGAAAGTTGGCGGATACGCCGCTGGAACGCTTGACAGGAGCGGGGAGCAGGATGGATTTTGGGGCAAGGACCATCTTTTTTCCGCGGGGCTGTTCCGACTGCACGGATATCACCCGCTCCAAGGCGCCGCTGTCATTGATACAAAGGACAAAGGAGACGTTGACCAGTCCCCAGCCGGGCGGCGAAATCTCGCCTTTGTCAGCCAGAGTCTTGTAATATGCCGTCAATGCCTGCAAGATCATCCCCGCACCTCCTCGCTGTTCCAGCCGGGCACCTCCAGAATGCCGTCCCGCAGGATTCCACGGAAGAAACGGGGAGAAATATGCTCAGGATCGGAGTAGTCCATGTCGTAGAGCATCCAGCCCAGATCCCGTTCTCCATGCAATTCCTCCGGGCAAGGCGGAAGTTCTTCACACAGGCAAAAGTGGGCGGGAAACTCCCGGCAGCCGAAACAGGGCTGATGGTAAAACTGACCTCGCTTGATGCGCCGTTTGACGATGTCCTGAAATTTACCCGGATTATCTCCCGGGGCGGCCTGATCCGTCATATCAAAGTGTGCTTCGATGACATAGCGCACATCCCGCAGCAGCAGGGCGGCACGCTGCTGGATGTTGTCCGGGGTGCTGAGGTACAGCTCACCGGAGCCCCGTTCCATGACCGTGCGTGCCGAGCGGGCGGAGACAGTGGCCTTTACCTCGTTGCGCCGCAGGTTGGTGAAGCGGATGGGGGCGCAGAGTCGAATGCGATCGATGCGCCATTTCAGGCCGGGATGCCAGTAGATGGCTTCCAGCAGACCGCGGGCAGCCGAGGGCGTCATGACGTCGTAGCTGACTCGTTCCACCTTCATTTCCGGCCTGGTAAAGAGCGCGTAGTCGCCCCAAACCTCCAGACGAATGGACATAGGCGTCACTCCCTTCTTACAAAAATTTTTTCTTGGGATGCTTTGATGATAGCACCCTACACAGAAAAAGTCAATATAAATTTTCATGTAGTATTTAATAGAATGATTTTAATTGACCTTTGTAAATGAAACCGCTA
>DXGA01000112.1 GCA_019114165.1 Candidatus Flavonifractor merdipullorum
GGACCTTGGAACAGTGGGAGCAGAAAGTAAAGGAACACCACGGAGACTCCGCAATTGGTAAGGCTTATCTGCTGCTGATCCCGGCTGTAAAAACGATGTTTGAGGAGGACGGCAAATGAACGAACTGATGATTTTCGATAACCCCGAGTTCGGCAGTATTCGCTCTGTCGAGATTGACGGCGAGCCGTGGCTGGTGGGCAAGGATGTTGCTCAGGCGCTGGGGTACACGAACCCGCAGAAAGCGATCCGGGACCATGTGGACGAGGAAGATAAAGGGGTGAACGAAATGTTCACCCCTGGTGGGAAGCAGGAAATCGCCATAATCAATGAGTCCGGCCTGTACAGTCTGGTCCTGTCCAGCAAACTTCCCGGGGCAAAGCAGTTCCGCCGGTGGGTCACGTCCGAGGTGCTTCCCACCATCAGAAAGAAGGGCGGGTACACTCACGAACCCAAGAGCGCAATGGAAATGCTCCGCCTCCAGTCTCAGGCCATGTTCGAGCTGGACGACCGCATGACGGCGCTGGAGGAGAAGGTAGACAACCAGATGACCATTGACCACGGCCAGCAGCGGCAGTTGCAGCGGGCGGTGTCCGCGCGGGTGCTGGAGCGTGTGGCCACGGTCATCCCGGCCCGAATGGTGCGCGAGTGCAAGCCCATGTTCTTTTCGGCGTTGTATAGGGACCTGAAAGACCGGTTCGGCGTCCCGAGCTACCGGGACGTGCGGGTGTCGGACTATCCGGACGCCATCGCCTACATCAATAACTGGGTGGAGCCCGCCGAGCTCCGCCGGAAGGGAGCGTAATATGGGCAAGTATGAGGTCATCGACGCGGAGTTCTGGCTCATCAAGGAGGGCCGGAGCGCCGCGGAGGTCAAGAAGAAGCGCCGCCGCCAGTATTGGGCGGCGACCGGGAAGTTTTTGGCGCTGGAGGCGGCGGTGATCGCCGCCGCCGTGGCCGCCGGAATGTTGTGGAGGTAGTCATGGAAGGGCTGAAAGCCATCATCCAGAAGGCCAAAGAGCTGGAGCAGCTCCTGAGCGCCACGCCCGACGTGCTGGGCGTCATCTATTCCCGTGTGGACGGGAAAATGAGCATCCACATTACCGGCCAGACGGCGAAGGGCATCGAGTTCACCAGCCGGACGCCGTGCGGCGAAGATGATAACCACGCCGTTCTCCGCACCGTCGTTGACGGTGTCGAGCTGATCGCATTTGAAATGGAGGGCCAGGAATGAAGATCGTGACGTTGTGCCGCCCGTGCGCTGAGAAGCTGGGTACGGCCTACGATTTGGTCAAGATCATCACCAGCGCTGAGAAGGACACCTGCGCGGAGTGCGGGCGTCGGCGCTACACCAACAAGTACAGGGTGGGCGGATTGAAGTCTGCCGGGAAGGAGCAGTAAATGGAAGGAACTGAACTTATCAGGTTGACCCAGCTCCCGGTTATCGAGGAGCATTTGCGCGGCCTGAAAGAGCAGATCAAGAGCCGGACGGAGGAAGCCGTGGCGCTGGTATGCACTGAGGATACGCTGGCCGACGTCAAGGCCGTCCGTGCTGACCTTCGGAAGATCTACGACGAGATGGAAAGCCAGCGCAAGGCCGTGAAGAAGTCCCTCATGGAACCGTATGAGGAATTTGAGGCTGTATATAAGGGCTGCGTGTCCGATGCCTTCCGGGATGCCGATAACAAGCTGAAAGACAAAATCGCCGCGGTGGAAAACGACATCAAGGGACGCGCCGAACAGGCGGTAAAGGACTACTTCCAAGAGCTGTGTCAGGCCGAGCGCGTCGAGTGGTTGACGTGGGGGCAGGCCGGTATCACCGTCAGCCTGACCGACGCAAAGCAGAAGACCCTTTCCACCTTGCGCGGCAAGGTTGCCGACTTTGTGGTCAAGGTTGCCCAGGCGGTCAATGCCATTTCCGAGATGGACAACGCGGAGGAAATCATGGCGGAATACCGTCAGTCTCTCAACCTCCCCCAAGCAATCGCCGCCGTCTCTGACCGCCACCGCCGTATTGAGGCGGAGAAGGAAGCAGCGGAACGCCGCAAGGCACAGCGGGAAGCGGAGGCTGCCGCCGTGCAGCGTGTGGAAGCCGTCGCGCCGCCCACCATCGACCTGCCGGTTCAGCGCATCGAGAAGCCGGCGGAAAAGGTGTGCAAGTGCCATTTTACCGCGTATGGCACCAAGGAGCAGCTTACGAAGCTCAAAGCGTTTATGATCCAGGAGGGTATCCGTTATGAATGAGATGCAGACCAAGCCCCAGAAGATGCCGTTTTCTCTGGCAATCACCACCAAGGGATACAACGAAATGATTTCCCGTTCCATCCGTGACCCCAAGGACGTCAAGCGGTTCGTGGCGGCTATCACGTCCGCAGTAGCGGTCAACCCCGCGCTCCAGGACTGCGACCCGGCCACCGTCCTTTCCGGCGCCCTGCTGGGCAACTCTTTGGGCCTTTCCCCTTCTCCCCAGCTCGGACAGTATTATCTGGTCCCCTACTGGAACAAGAAGAAGGGCTGCAACGATGCTCAGTTCCAGCTCGGGTATAAGGGTTACGTTCAGCTGGCCCTCCGGTCCGGCTACTACAAGCACCTGAACGTGATCGCCGTCAAGGCTGGCGAGATGGTCCGGTTTGACCCCTTGACTGAGGAAGTGGATTTCCGCATGATCGAGGACGAGGAAGAGCGGGAAAAGGCGGCTACCGTCGGCTATCTGGCTACGTTTGAATACCTGAATTGATTCCGCAAGACCATTTACTGGAGCAAGGAGAAGATGCTCGCCCACGCCGACAAGTACAGCCCCGCCTTTTCTAAGGACGCGCAGACCGTAAGAGGGAAAGGTGGCAACACCTACCGCAAGGTTTCTTTTGCCGACTACGAGGCCGGGAACTACCCCAAGCAGGACGAATGGATGTACTCCTCCTTCTGGTATAAGAACTTCGACGCCATGGCATTTAAGACCATGCTCCGGCAGCTGATCTCCAAGTGGGGTATCATGTCCATTGAACTCCAGACGGCGTTTGAGCAGGATACCGTGGTGAACGAGGATTACATGGAATCGGCGGACACCCCCACCCCTGCTCCGGTTGAACTCCCTGAGCCGGAACCCGCCCTCCAGATGCCCGCAGCCGAAGCCGCCGACGCCGAAGAAGTGGTGAGTCTGAATGACCTTTAATGTCATCGCCACCGGCAGCAAGGGAAACGCCGTGGTCATCAACGGTTCAATCCTTATTGACATTGGCGTCCCGTTCAAGGCTCTGGAGCCGGTCAAGAAGGACCTGAAACTGGTGCTTCTCACCCATTCCCACGGCGACCACTTCAAGCCCCGGACGGTGCGGGCGCTCCACAAGGAGCGTCCCACCCTTCGGTGGGGGTGCTGCGAATGGATGGTGGCGCCCCTGCTGGAGGCTGGAGTGGATAAGCGGGTCATTGATGTGTTCGGTTCTGGTGACACTCTTTGTTACTGGCGTTTGTGCGCTGTAACTCCGCAGATTCTTGTTCATGATGTCCCGAACTGCGGATACCATATCACTACTTTTCTGGATAAAAAAGATGAACACCTATTCTATGCCACCGACACCGCCACCTTGGACGGTGTGGAGGCCAAGGGCTATGACCTGTACATGATTGAGGCCAACCACACGCGCAACGAGCTGGAGGCTCGTGTTCAGGCCAAGAGAGCGGCCGGTGAATATGCTTACGAATACCGCGCCGCCGCCAACCATCTGAGCCAGGAACAGGCCCTTGACTGGCTGTATCAGCAGATGGGGCCGAACAGTCAGTATGTTTTTCTGCACCAGCACCAGGAAAAGCACACTCTTCCGTGAGTGTCGAGCGGGTAAGAAGGGACGGCCAAACGCAGACGGCGGGGTTTAACCCCGTGCAGTGCGCCTCTGACCGCCGACCCCCTTCTTTCCCCCTCTTCCTTCCCCCCATACCCCCTATCTATTTCCCCCTATTATCCCCCAATCCTCCT
>DXGA01000113.1 GCA_019114165.1 Candidatus Flavonifractor merdipullorum
TAAACGATTCCGGCAAGATTCCACGAGAGATTTTTGATGGAAGGGTGGTGCCCAGATGATTCGAATTGCCGTAGCTGAAGATGATTTGTCCTGGGCAAAGCAACTGCAGGCCTATGTGGAGCAATATGCCCGGGAGACAGGAAAACCCTTTGATGTGTCCCTCTTTTCTGACGGAGAGGACCTGCTGGAGCAGTACCAGGGGCAGTTTGACCTGATCTTTCTGGATATTGAGATGCGCTTTCTGGACGGCATGGCCACGGCCCAGCTCATCCGCCGCACCGACCCGGAGGTCATCATCATCTTTATCACCAATATGGCCCAATATGCCATCCGGGGCTACGAGGTGGATGCCCTGGACTATATGCTCAAGCCGGTGGGCTACGTCACCTTCGCCCAGCGCCTGGGCCGGGCGCTGAGCCGGATGCGCCGCCGGGAGCGCACCTATATCACCGTCCCAATGAAAGGCGGCGCCATGAAGCTGGCCGTGGAGGACATCACCTTTGTGGAGAGCCAGGGACACCGCCTCATCTACCACACCCCGACGGGGGAATACATCTGCGGCGGGGCTATGAAGGAAGCGGAGGAAACCCTGGAGGGCCACAACTTCTTCCGCAGCAACAAGGGCTATCTGGTCAACCTGGCCCATGTAGACGGCATCCAGGATAACTGCGCCCTGGTGGGAGAGCACAGGCTGCTCATCAGCCGCTCCCGCAAGGCCCCCTTTCTGGAGGCCCTTACCGCCTATCTGGGAGGTGGCGCCCGTTGAGCGAGACCATGCCCCGTCTGTTTACCGCTCTGGCCGAGTGGGGCGCCTGTATGATTTTTTTGCTCCAATCCCCCCGCAAGTTTACCGGTCCCCGGTTCTGGCTGGCGGCAGCGGGAGCTCTGGTGATTCAGGGGCTGTGGCTGGAGGGAAGCGGTTTCCTCCCCGTGGCCCTCTGGATGCCCGCCATGGGGGTGGCCGTGGTCCTGATGTTCCTGTTTCTTGTCTTCTGCGGCCAACATGACCTGCCGGGGGCAGGCTATTGCACCGTACGGGCCTTTCTGCTGGCGGAATTTACCGCCTCCCTGGAGTGGCAGCTGTACGCTTTTTTTGTCCAGAAAACGAACATGACAGGTTTGATTCCTGCCATTGTGTTTTTGCTCGCGGTATATGGCGGCGTGTTTGTGCTGGCCTACCGTCTGGAACAACGGGCCTCCCTTGGCACGGACCCGCTCCGTATGACCCGACAGGAGTTCCTGTCCGCCGCCTCCATAGGACTGGCCGCTTTTCTCATCAGCAACCTGAGCTTTGTCACCGCCAACACCCCCTTTACCAGTTCGGTGGCCCAGGAGATTGCCAACATCCGCACCCTGATGGATCTGTCCGGCGTGGTCATCCTCTACGCCTACCACATCCAGCTGTGTGAACTGCACACCCGCCGGGAACTGGATGCCATCAAAAATATCCTGCAAAACCAGTACGTCCAGTACCGCCAGTCCCGGGAATCCATCGACCTCATCAACCGCAAGTATCACGACCTGAAGCACCAGATCTCCATCCTCCGGGCGGAACAGGACCCCGCCCGCCGCTCCGCCTTTCTGGACCGGATGGAGGAGGAGATCCAGCACTATGAGGCCCAGAATAAGACGGGCAACTCGGTGTTGGACACGGTGCTCACCAGTAAGAGCCTTTACTGCGCCAAGCACCAGATCAAGCTCACCTGCGTGGCTGACGGCGCCCAGCTGGCCTTTATGGACGTCATGGACATCTGCACCCTCTTCGGCAACGCCCTGGACAACGCCATAGAGTGCCAGCTGTCCATTCCCGACAAGGAGAAGCGGCTTATCCACCTGGAGGTATATACCAAAAAGGACTTTTTGGTCATCCGCTGTGAAAACTACTGTCCGGTCCCGCCGGCTTTCCAACACGGCCTGCCCGTCACCACCAAGGCCGACCGGGAATACCACGGCTACGGCTTGAAAAGTATGCGCTACACCGCCCAGAAATACGGCGGCAGCATGATGGTGCAGGCCAGGGAGGAGTGGTTCCAGCTCACCCTGCTGTTCCCACGCCGGAGCGCAGGATAAGGGGGCTTACATCCTTCCATGTAGCTCATACAAAAAGGGTAGACTTCAGTTTGAAGTCTACCCTTTGCATTTGATGCGCTGGTTTTCAGGTCATCGCAATCCGAATCAAATCAGGCGCTCTTTTTCTTGGAGGGTCTTGCGATCAGGAATATGCACGCACCCAGACCGGCCACAAGAACCACATTCATTCCCGTCCAGAGGGCCACAAAGAGTGTAGATTGCGGCACGTCGGTGATGGACACCGCGTTGATGGTCACCACATAGGTATACAGAATATTCTTCACGGCCTGGCGGGCGGCATATGCCGTTCCCGCATCGGAGAGGTCGATCTCTGCCGCCCGGTCAAAGGTGCCGTCCAGCCACAGATTGTTGCCAGCCTTCAGACCCTGGGTGTAATCCATGTAGTCGGGCTGGTACCAGTCTGTGATGACGGTGCCGTGGAAGCCCCACTCGCCCCGGAGCAGGTCGGTGATGAGGGCGTGGTTTCCGCCCGCCCACACGGCGCCGACCCGGTTAAAGGCGCTCATGATGCCGTTTGCCCCGCCGTCCTTGACGCACAGTTCAAAGGGCTTCAGGTAAGTTTCGCGCAGGGCCTGCTCGGTGAGCCAGGTGTTTTTGTTGTTGGGGTTTGCGCCGGCCTCGCTCACGGCAAAATGCTTGACATAGCAGTAGAGGTTGTTCTCCTTGGCGCCCTGGACGATGGAGGCCGCCAGCTTGCCCGTCAGCACCGCATCCTCGCTGAAGTACTCATAGTTGCGGGTGTTGTACACCGAGCGGTGCAGGTTGACGCCGGGGGCATACCAGCCCTGCAGGCCCGTTGCAGAGGCCACCTTGCCCTGGACCACGCCCATGTTGTAGGTGAGGGAGGAATTCCAGCAGCAGCCAATCAGAGATTCGGTGGGGAAGCCGGTCCACATGGTCTCGGTATTGGGGTTGGTCACGCCCATGTTGAATCCGGCAGGGCCGTCACGATCGATGCTCAGAGGCTTGCCCACGCTGTAAGCCGCCTCATTCTTAAAGCCGCCCCGGCCAATCAGGTCCTTGACTTCCTGTTCGGTGAGCTGATCCAGGAGCGCATCCCACTCCGCCGCCTCGTAGTCGGACAGGGTGTCCATCAGCTCCTCGTTGATGACCAGCTTGGCCCCACTGGTGTCGGTGCCCTTCAGCTGGTCCAGGGTGGCCCGCTGGGTGGTGCCATCTTCGTTCTCTACCACCACCAGATACAGCCCGGAATCAATGCCATACTGGATATCGGAGACATCCATATCATCATAGCCATCGTACTGATAGACGCCGATCTCATCCACCTGACTGCTGGGCGCACCGGCAGTGGCGGTGGGGTAGTTGGCAAAGCCGTCGGCCCGGGAGAGGTAGTCCACCCCGCCCTCGATCATGGTGGTGCCGTCAATGGGCGTGCCCGCATAGGCGGTCTCGGCGGTGAACAGGTTGCCCACCGCCGCGCCGGTGTCGGGGTCCTGGGGGAAGGTGATGCCGGGAGAAGAAAGGATGAAGGAACTGCTGCTATTTTCCGCCATGACTCCATCGGTGTGGGAGTTCTTCATCAGACGGATCTGGTAGTCGCCCGGAACGATCTCGTGGCCGGCGAACTGATTGCCGTTGGCGTCGCTGTAATCGTACGCCGCAAGGTCATAGGCATCGAAGGTCAGGGTCACGGTCTGGCTCTCGCCGGGCTGGATCAGGTCGGTCTTGGCGAAGGCCAGCAGGTTGACAGAGGCCATCTCGATGCCGCCCTGGGTGTAGGGGGGCGTGTAGTAGAGCTGGACCACATCCTTGCCGGCGGTGTCGCCGGTGTTATGCACCGTCACCTCAACGGTGTACTCGCCGGTGGCAGACATGCTTTCCGTGTCCCCCCAGGAGGCACTGGCCTCCCACTCGAAGGTGGTATAGGACAGGCCGTAGCCGAAGGGATACTGAACCACGGCATCATAGCCGGTGCCATAATCATTGCTCACGTCGGCAAAGAAGCCCTCTTCATCGGCGGTTTCGTACCACTTGTAGCCCACATAGATGCCCTCCTGGTACACCATGCTGTTATCCACATAGCGGCCGTTGATGTAGGTGGGATTATTGGTCTGGTAGTCGTAGGCCAGGGTATCCGCCGTTCTGCCCGAAGGATTGACGTCGCCGCAGAGGATTCTGGGGATGGCCAGGGCGCCGGACTGACCGGGCAGTCCCACATACAGGGCGGCCTTCACACAGTCATACTCCTCCAAAAAGCCCATTTCCATGTTGTTGGTGGTGTTGAAGAGAACGATAACATTGAAATTATGCGCCTCCAACGCGTCAAACATGGCCTTTTCATTTTCGGTCAGCTCCAGGAAGGTGCCGTTGGAATAGGTGCCGATGTCGATCAGCTCGGTCTGGCTGGCGTTTTCGCCAGAGAAGCGGCTGAGCACCACAATGGCGGTATCGGAGAACTCCTTGGCCTGCTGCATACGCTCCTCGGTGTAGAAGGAGGCATCCGGGTTGGCCAGAGCGGCCATAGAGTCGGGAGAGTTGCTGTTGGCATCGGCATCGGCGGAGCTGACGGCACTGTAAGCATCCAGAAGCTCCTTGTTATACGAAAGCCCCTCTCTGTCCAGTGCGGTGGTCAGTGTGACCCGGTTCTGCGCCGCGATTACGGTGCCGCCCGAGCCGCCGCCCACCAGCAGGAAGCCCTGATCCGTTGCGGCCCAGCCAAAGAGATTTACCTTTTGCTCCTTCTCAATGGGAAGAAAATTGTCTTCGTTTTTCAGAAGCACCATGCTCTCTTCCCCAAGGGTCTGGACGATCTCGTCGCCCGCCTGCAGTTCGGCGCCGGCGCTGCCGTAGTCTGTGGTATCTCCGGCCAGCGCCTGATTGACCACATAAGAGAATTGGTTGAGTAAGAGATTGCCCGCAATGATCGCCACTACCAGCACAACGGCAATCACGCTGGTAATCGGTCTCATTTTTATCTTTTTTACCATGTTTTGTTCCTCCTAAAAGCAGATAAAAGGGTCAAAGACACAAGATAACCCACGTTCCC
>DXGA01000010.1 GCA_019114165.1 Candidatus Flavonifractor merdipullorum
CCACGGCTGGCTGCTCCTGGACGGCGGCAAGATGTCCAAGTCCAAGGGCAATGTGGTGGACCCCTATATCCTGGCGGAGAAGTTCGGGGTGGACGCCCTGCGCTTCTTCCTCATGCGGACCTTCCCCTTCGGCACCGACGGCAGCTTCTCCAACGAGGCCCTGATCCAGACCATCAACACCGATCTTGCCAACGACCTGGGGAACCTGGTCAGCCGCACCACCGCCATGGTGGGCAAGTACTTCGGCGGTCAGTTGCCGGAAGGCTGCGGCGCCTGGGACGCCCCCACCGACGCGGACAACGACCTGAAGGCCATGGCCGGCGACCTGCGGGACAAGTACCAGGAGGCCATGGATACCTACGCCCCCCACAAGGCGCTGGAAGAGGTCTTCAAGGTCATCCAGCGGGCCAACAAGTACATTGACGAGAACGCCCCCTGGGCGCTGGCCAAGGATATGGACCAGAACGGCAAGCGTCTGGCCCATGTGATGTACAATCTCCTGGAGGCCACCCGCATCTGCGCCGTCCTCCTCATCCCCTTCATGCCCGAAAGCATGGATAAGCTCTTTGACCAGATCGGCGCCGGCGCCCACTGCCGCACCTGGGAGAGCGCCGGCAACTGGGGCGGTCTCAGCGATACCGCCGCCGTGTCCAAGGGCGAGAATCTCTTCCCCCGTGTGGATGTGGACAAGGCCCTTCAGGAGCTGGAGGAAGCCGCCGAAGCCGCCAAGAAGGCCGCCCTGCCTCCGCTGGAGATCGAGCCTCTGCTGACCGAGTCGGTGGACTTCGACACCTTCTGTAAAAACGACCTGCGGGTGGTGAAGGTGAAGGACTGCCAGAAGGTGAAAAAGTCCAATAAGCTGCTGAAATTCACCCTGGACGACGGCACCGGCGTGGACCGTCAGATCCTGTCCGGCATCGCCATGTACTATCAGCCCGAGGAGCTCATCGGCAAGACCCTGGCCGCCATCGTCAACCTGCCCCCCCGCAAGATGATGGGTCAGGAGAGCTGCGGCATGCTCCTCTCCGCCGTCCACACCGAGCAGGGCGAGGAGAAGCTGAATCTGGTCATGCTCAACGACGCCATTCCCGCCGGCGCCAAGCTCTGCTAAGACTTAATCTATTTTTCATCTTTCTTTTACGGCTTTTTCAGAGGCATATGGTATCCTCTTCTCAGAAAACATGAGAAGGAGCGATACAAAATGCTGACGGCAATTGCGATCGTGGTGGGCGTGCTCATCCTGCTGGTGCTGATGTTCATCGGACTGCCTCTGGTGGCCCTGGTGTGCGGCGTGCTGCCTACCATTTTAACGGTGGTGGGCGTGTGCTTCCTCATCGGCGCGCTGATGCGCCGGCCGTTTACACTGGAGAACTTTTTGCCAGCGGCTGCGGCCCTGGGCGCGGCTTTTCTGCTGAATCTGATGTAAAATCTGACGGAAAGATGAAGATTTTCTTACGTTTTCTGCCAAACCTTGACGGTGCCCCCTTATGACACATATAATGTTGCCAAAAACAAGAGGAGTGAGGGGTATGGACGCCGATATTCTGGTGGTAGATGACGAGATGGAGATCGCCAGCCTGGTGGAGGTCTATCTGCAAAGCGAAGGGTTCCAGGTGCGCACCTGCGGCACGGTGGCCGACGCGTTGGCCCTGACCGCCCAGCGTGCCCCTGACCTGGCTGTTCTGGATGTGATGCTCCCCGACGGGTCGGGGTTTGATCTGTGCGCCCGGCTGCGCAAGGACCACCATTTTCCCGTCCTGATGCTCACCGCCCGCACCGGCGACGCCGATAAGGTCACCGGCCTTACCCTGGGGGCGGACGATTATCTCACAAAGCCCTTTAATCCGCTGGAACTGGTGGCCCGGGTCAAGGCCCAGCTGCGGCGCTACACCTGCTATAACGAGACCGACCGGCTGGAAGCGGAGGTCATCGACATTCACGGCCTGGTGATCTCCCACGCCACCCATCAGTGCTGGCTGTATGACCAGCCGGTGAATCTGACCCCCTTGGAGTTCGAGGTGCTGTGGCTGCTGTGCGATAACCGGGGACAGGTCCTCTCCGCCGAGCAGATCTTTGAGACGGTGTGGAAGGAGAAGTACCTGGAGCGCAACAACACGGTGATGGTGCACATCCGCCGCATCCGTGAAAAGCTGGGCGAACCCTCCCGCAACCCCCGTTTCATCAAAACGGTCTGGGGCGTCGGCTACAAAATCGACTGACCTACTTTCTTTCGAGAAAGAAAGTAGGCAAAGAAAGCTTCCATAGACGCTCGGTTCGGCAGATGATGCAGAATCGGGCGGCAAAGAAAGCTTTCATCTGCCCCCAGACTGCGGTCTGGGGGCTTCCTTTTTTCAAAATGCGGCAATGGATGGTGCTCCTACATGTCATTGCCCCGCCGAGGGCGGCGGGGCCCACAGGAAGTAGGGGGCGGCCAGTGTCCGCCCCCTACACAGCACACATGCAGCGGTGAAAGGGCCTGGCGCTGACCGCGGAGGCCAAACCGGTTATGGAAAAGAAAAAACAGCCCGTCCTCAAGATTGGAGGACGGGCTGTTTTACAGTGACGGGAAATGAGAGGATTAGAGGAGGGAGAGAGCCTCTTCATCCGCCACCAGGATAAAGTCGGGATGATACTGGAGGATGGAAGCGGGCACGTTGGGAGTGACGGGGCCGAAGAAGGCTTCCTTGACGGCCTGGGCCTTGTTGGCGCCGGAGGCCACCATCAGCACCCGGCGGGCCTGAAGGATGTCCCGCACGCCCATGGTGTAGGCGTGGGTGGGCACGTCGTCGATGGAGGCGAAGAAACGCTTGTTGGCCTCACGGGTGCTCTCGGTGAGGGTCACCTTGTGGGTGCCCAGAGAGAAGTGGTCGTCGGGCTCGTTGAAGCCGATGTGGCCGTTCACGCCCAGACCCAGCAGCTGCAGGTCGATGCCGCCGAAGTCGCGGATCACCTGGTCGTAGCGCTCGCACTCGCCGTCGCCGTGAATGCCGCTGGGCACGTTGGTGTTCTTGAGGTCGATGTTCACATGGTCAAAGAGGTTGTGACGCATGAAATAGGCGTAGCTCTGGTCGTGGTCGGAGGTGAGACCGGCGTACTCGTCCAGGTTCACGGAGCGGACGGCGGAGAAATCCAGCTCGCCGGCATGGTTCCACTCGATGAGCTTCTGATAGGTACCCACCGGGGAAGAACCGGTGGCCAGACCCAGCACGCAGTCGGGCTTGAGGGTGATCTGGGAAGCGATGATGCGGGCGGCGGCGGCGCTCATGGCGTCGTAATCTTTGGTCTTGATGATTCTCATGTGAAAATTCCCTCCTGAATCGATTAAATGATCTGAGCGCCGTCCAGATAGACAGCGTTGAGCGTGAGATCCTCATTGAGGAGCAGCAGGTCGGCCCGCTTGCCCACGGCAATGGAACCGATCTCCCCGTCCAGACGGACCGCCTTGGCGGGAGCGATGGTGACGGCGGTGATGGCGTCCTCCAGAGAGAGGCCGAAGGAGACCACGTTCTGCACCTCGGCCAGCAGGTTGGAAGAGGAACCGGCCAGGGTGTCGGTGCCCTGCAGGGTGGCCTTGCCGTTCTTCATTTCGATGGGCTGACCGCCCAGCTCATAGGGGCCGTCGGGCATACCGGCGCAGCGGAGCGAGTCGCTGATGATGACCAGGTTTTTCCCAAAGAGACGGTGGGCGGCGCGGATGGCCGAGGGATGGATGTGCAGGCCGTCGCAGATGAGCTCGGCGGTGGCGTTGCTGTCAAAGGCCGCGCCGATGACGCCCGGTTCCCGGTGGTGGAGGGGCGGCATGCCGTTGAAGAGGTGGGTGGCGTGGGACGCGCCGGCGGCGTAGGCCGCCATGGCGGTATCGTAGTCGGCGGTGGTGTGGCCGATGGACACGGTGCACACCTTGGACACCGCTTCAATGAAGGGGATCGCGCCCTCCTCCTCGGGGGCCACGGTCACCAGACGGACCTGGTTGCCGCTGGCCTCGTTGAGGCGGTGGAACATATCCACGTCGGGCTTGTGGAGGTTCTCCGCCGCCTGCGCGCCCCGCTTGGCGTAGGACAGGAAGGGACCTTCCAGATGGATGCCGGCGCACTTGGCGCCGTCGGCGGGACGGACAAAGTCCCGGATGGCGTGCATGGCGGGGGTGAGGACCTCTTCCTTCAGGGTCATGGTGGTGGCCAGGAAGGAGGTCACGCCGTGGGCGGCGTAGTAGCGGGACAGGATGGGCAGGCCCTCCGGCTTGCCGTCGGAGAAATCCTCGTTCATGGCGCCGTGGGTGTGGACGTCCACGAAGCCGGGCACCAGATAGCGGCCTTCCGCGTCCACGTCACAGGGACCGCCCACACCGCCGATGGCGGTAATGCGGCCGTCCTCCACCGTGACGGAGCCGTCCTGAAAATGGCCGTCTACAAAGACCTTTGCGTTTCCAATAATCATCACTTACACCTCCGGCAGAGAAGCGGCCGCGGCGCTCTGGCCCACCCGGCGGGTCTGCTCGTCGGGCAGTGCGGGGAAGAGCTTGCCGCTGCACTCGGGATACTCGTCGGCCAGCACACGCTTGGCCTCTTCCAGGATGATGTCGCCGCCCTTGCCGGACATCACCCGGCCCAGCAGCAGCACATGCTTGCAGTGATAGAGATCGTAGTAATAGGCCAGTGCGTGGCCCAGATAGGTGCCGATGGAGCGGTACACCCGGGCGGCAGCCTCGTTGCCCTCCTCCATGGCCTTCTGCACCACCTTCAGCTTCTCGGCGGGAGAGAGGGACTCGTCCAGCGCGATGCCGGCACGGGGGGCCAGCTTGATGACGCCGTCCTGGGAGAAGTACTTCACGCCGCAGCCGATATCCCCCGACCACTCGTCTTCCATGGCCTCGGGGTTGGCGTCCACCGGCATGAAGGCCAGCTCGTTGAGCCAGCCGGTGATGTTGCCGTGCTCATCCACATAGCCCACGGCCTCGCTGGTGCCCATGGCGATGCCCAGCACGCTGTTCTCGCCCAGACCCATGGCGCCCGCCAGAGCGGACACGTCGCCGTCGTTGCACACCACCAGCGGCACGTCGGGACCAAACACGTCCCGGGCGGCCCGGATGTAGATGTCCTTCACCTTGGCGTCAAAGTCGGCCTTGGACACCTTCAGGAAGAGAGAGGCCACCATGGTGCGGTTATCGATGTAAATACCGGCGGAGGACACGCCCACCGCGTCCACCCGGGGCATCTTCTCGGCGGCAGACTTGAAGGCGGCCACGATGCCCTCGTAGTGATAATCGGGGTCGGAGTTGGTCTTGGGGAACCAGACCACTTCCTCGGAATAGACGCTCTTGCCGTCGATGACGGCGGACACCTTGCGGTCGGAGCCGCCGGCGTCAAAGCCCACCCGGCAGCCGCCCAGATGGCGGCCGATGGCCTGGGTCATGCCCTTCTCTTCGGGCACCTGGTCGCAGAAGACCACTTCAAAGGGATGCTCGTACACACCGGCCATGAAGTCGGCGTCAAAGGCGCGCTTGCCGTGGGCGGAATAGGTCTCCTTCAGGAATTCGTATACGTCCTCGTCGCCGCTGACATAGACCTTGAAGCCGCCCTGGAGCCACAGCATGGACTTGACCAGGCGGTCGGCATAGTAGCGGTCGGCCTCCCGCATCTCAGGGGTGCCGTGGAGGAAGGTGTTGCACACCGCCACCTGTCCGCCGGAGCGCTCCACCGCAAAGGAAACGGGCTTTTTGGCCGTCTCCAGGAAGGCCCGGTTAAACTTGAGGATGGGCATGAACCCGGGGTCCAGATCGGGGCTGTTCTTCACGGAAAAGGTGATACCGTACCGATTCATAGCTGCATGTCTCCTGTTTTGAAAAATTTTTGTCAAATTCATTGCGATTCCCAGGATGGACAGCTATAATTGAGTCATAGTGCGCATTCTTGCGGAAACGTCATGTTCCCACACAGCCATTTTTCCTGAAAATCGTCATTTCCTTCTCTGTGTAGTCCTATATTAGCACGAATATGTACGTTTGTCATCATATTAAGAAAATAATTTTATACAAATAGAGATTGTGAAAATACTTTTCAAACCTCGTATTTGACGAGAAAACATTTGAAAAACGGGGATTCTGACGACAAAATATGGGTATTCTTTTGAAATAGAGGAATGAATTCAAAGAAAGGAGAAAATCGGGCTGAAGATGGGCATCAATAAGGAGGCCATTCAGACTTGAGCGGAAAAGATATTTTCGAGATCATAAGCAGTCAGTATTTTGAACTAACCAATTCCGAGAAAAAAGTGGCGGATTATGTACTGGCAAACCGGATCAATGCACAATATATGTCCATTTCCGAACTGGCGGAGGAGTGCGAAGTGGCAGACGCCACCATTTCCCGCTTTTGCAGGCGGCTGGGCCTGAGCGGATACAGCGCCTTCAAGCTGGAGCTGGCCAAGGGCTCCATGGGCCCCCGGAGCATCACCCAGGAGAGCGATATCCGGGCGGCGGTGGAGGACGAGGGCCGCAAGGACTTTGACATGATGTGTAAAGTCCGGCTGAGAGAGAGCGTATCCGCCCTGGAGCAGACGGCAAAGCTCATCTCCCCCAGCCAGCTGCGGCGGGCCGCCGAGCTGCTGTCCAAGGCCAAGCGGGTAATCTGCATGGGTCAGGGCAGCTCCATGGTGCTGGCGCAGGAGGCGTGGACCATGTTTTCCACCATCTCCCCCAAATTCACCTTTATTTCCGACTCCCACTTTCAGCTCAACAGCGTGGCGCTGATGACGCCGGAGGATGTCATTCTCTTCATCTCCTATTCCGGCTCCACCAAGGCCTTTCAGGATATTATGAAGATCTCCAAAGAAAGAGGGGTCAAGGTGATCCTGGTCTCCCGCTTCCCCAAGTCCCCCGGCGGTCAGATGGCCGACATCGTTCTCCAGTGCGGCTCCAATGAGGGACCCCTGCAGGCCGGTTCGGCGTCGGCCCGCATTGCCCAGATCTTTGTGCTGGATCTCCTTTTCACCGAGGTGTGCGGCCTGGACCCGGAAGGGTCGGTGCGCAACCGGGAGCTGGTGGCCGAAGCGGCCTCCCTCAAACATCTGTAAACCATCTATGGAAGACACGGCTGCACTGCCGTGTCTTTTTCTTTTTGCAAAAAGTCCTTGACAAATGATCTTCCTTCGGCTATGATATCCATGTAGTTAGCTAGAGCTAACTAATATTCCCGGGCGGTCTCCCGACGCGGAGCCTCCCGGAATGCTTTTGCAAGATAGTTAGCCACAACTAACCAAGAAAGACGAAAGGAGTCCCACCCATGAATGTGTCTCTGGAGCAGGAGCTGGTCCAACACTGTGCCGCCACTTTGCTGGGGGTCAAGGCCGGCAGTCTGGTCTCGGTATCCAACCGGGAGAACCCCGGTCTCAACGGCCAATTGAGCCGCTATAATGTGCAGCTGCGGTCCTGCGGTCTGGTCTTTGTGCCCCTGTGCCAGTGCAAGACGCGGACGCTGGTCTTTGTCTGCCGGCCGGAGGATTTGAGCCGCCGGCTGGACGAACCGGAAGCCCGGGCCATTCTGGAGCAGGCGGGTTATCCGCTGGGCCGGGGCGTAGGGGCGCTGGTGGCCCATCTCCGCCGCCGGCTGATGGAGCAGCATGGCTTTCCCCATGAGATCGGACTCTTTTTGGACTATCCCACCGAGGACGTGGTGGGCTTTCTGCGGGACGGCGGCGCGGGCAGCAAATTCTGCGGCTATTGGAAGGTCTACGGCGACGTGGACGCGGCCAAGGCCCGGTTTGCCTCCTTTGACGCCTGCCGGGACTGCCTGATCCGCCAGCTTCAGGCGGGAAAGACGATTTCAACGCTGCTGAACGCGGCTTGAAATAGAGAATATTTATAGTATCATCCGAATGGAGGTATTTTGTATGAGCAAGGTTGCAGTGGTTTTCTGGTCCGGTACGGGCAACACCGAGGCCATGGCCAACGCCGTGGGCGAAGGGGCCGGGCAGGCCGGCGCGGAGGTCTCCGTGTTGCCGGTGAGCATGGTTTCGGCCGACGAGGCCGCCGGATATGACGCGCTGGCCCTGGGCTGCCCCGCCATGGGCGCGGAGGTGCTGGAGGAGAGCGAGTTCGAGCCCTTCTTCACCGCGCTGGAGGGCAAGCTGAGCGGCAAGCCGGTGGTGCTCTTTGGCTCCTACGGCTGGGGCGACGGCCAGTGGATGCGGGACTGGGAAGACCGGGCCAAGGCTGCCGGCGCAGTACTCAAGGCCCAGCCCCTGATGGTCAACGAGACCCCGGATGACGACGCCCTCGCCGACTGCCGTACGCTGGGTGCTGCCGTCGTCTCTTGATCATGTAAGGTTGCACGGCTGAGCGCGTCAACCAAATACCAAAGGCCCGTTCTCACCGCTGATGGAGAACGGGCCTTTTTGCGCGATCCCAGACCGGGACAGATGGTCCGAGGTTACAGTTTGTCGAAAAAGTGAAGCACCGTGCAAGAACATATAAAGTGCTTGCATAGCTGCGGGCGACCACACGGGTCGCCCCTACATGACATTGCCCCGCCGAGGGCGGCGGGGCCCACAGGGAGGATGGGGCGGCCAGTGTCCGCCCCCTACACAGCATACATGCAGCGGTGAAAGCGCCTGGCGGCAAATCAAAAAATGATATTGCAAAAACTTGCATTCTTTTCCCAATATAGGTTCACTTTCGCAGGTCACAACAGCCTTTTTCGACAGACTGAGGCCCCGGACCAAATTGGTCCGGGGCCAGATGAAAGCTTTCTTTGCCTACTTTCTTTCTCGAAAGAAAGTAGGTCAGATTTTGATTTTGAAGATGGCCTTTTTGATGGTGGCGGGCTGGCCGACCTGGACGGCGGTGCGGTGGGCGTCCTTGGGGTAGCAGAGCAGGAAGTCGCCGGCGTTGAGCACCACGCTGCAATTGGGCTCGCCTTCCAGAGGCAGGAAGTCGTCCTTCTCCACGAACTCCTTCTGCTCCATGTTGTCGATGAAGTTCACATCGATCTGCTCGGGGCCGCGGAGCATGAAGTGGAGGTCCAGATACTGCCGGTGGGCCTCCCAGAAGCGGTCGGCGGCATTGGTGGTGGTGTACTCCACGATGTTCAAAAAGAGATCGTCGCCCTCGATGGGGTGGCTGCCCTTCTCATAGGAGAGCAGATCATGGGTCTGGGCGTAGTCAAAGCACTTGCGGACCTGAGATTCCAGCCAGGAAAAATCCTTCAGATCACGGATGTTACCGAATACCATAGCGTTTTCCTCCTTATTTTAAGTGCGCCTCCCGGCCAAAGCCGGGAGGCGCGTATCATCCTGTGACAAACAGGTCAGTTCTTATAGATGGTGGTGTAAGGCGCGGGCTCTTCCTTCTTGCCGGTGACATTGCTCCAGATGATGGAGGCGGGGAGACCCACGATGAGGGACACGGCGATGGAGATGATGGAGTAGACCCAGATGGACACGTCGGCGGAGAAGGGACCGTACTTGATGAAGATCATCACGGCAGTGGCGGCGATGAAAGCCACGGTAGCGCCGAAGGTGTTGGCCTTCTTGGTGAAGGCGCCCAGGATGAAGGTGCCCACCAGGATGCCCAGGACCAGGCCCATAAAGCCGTTGAACCACTCGTAAGCGGACTTGACGCCGCCGTTGGCCAGAACCATGGCAACCACGATGGAGAAGATGCCCACGATGAGGGACACCCACTGGCCGATCTTGGTCTGGGTCTCAAAGCTGAGCTGCTTCTTGGACAGGCGCTCCTGGATGTCCAGGGTCCAGCTGGAGGCCACGGAGTTCAGGCCGGTGGACAGGGTGGACTGAGCGGCGGCATAGATGGCGGCCAGCAGCAGACCGGTGATGCCCACGGGCAGCTCAAAGGCGATCCAGGAAGCGAAGATCTGGTCCTGCTGCGCGGCGGGAGGCAGAGGATTGCCCTGCACGTTGTAGAAGACATACAGGCCGGTGCCGATCAGGTAGAACACAGTGGCAATGAAGATGGACAGGCAGCCGTTGGCCAGCATCATCTTGTTGAGCTTCTTGGTGTCGGTGGTGGTGGTGAAGCGCTGCACGATGTCCTGAGAGGAGACGTAGGAGCTCATGGTGTTGAAGCCGGCGCCCACGATCAGAAGGAACACGCTGTTCTTGAGGATGTTGATGTCAAAGATGGGCTCGTTGGCAGCCAGGAACTTGTTGTTGTTGATGAACTCGTTGAAGATGGCGCCCAGACCGCCGTCCAGATGGGCGATGAGGAAGATCAGACCGAAGGTCACGCCGATGAGGAGCACGGAACCCTGGATGAAGTCGGTCCACAGCACGCTCTTCAGGCCGCCGGTGTAGGAGTAGATGATGGCGATGACGCCCATAATGACGATCAGGATGTTCACGTTGATGTTGGTGAGCGAAGAGAGCACCATGCAGGGCAGATACATGATGATGGACATACGGCCCACCTGATAGATGATGAACATGACGGCGCCCAGCACGCGGAGGCCCTTGCTGTGGAAGCGGATCTCCAGGTAGTGGTAAGCGGTATCAATGTCCAGCTTGCTGTAAATGGGAAGGAAGAACTTGATGGTCAGGGGGATGGCCAGCAGCATGCCCAGCTGGGCAAACCACAAAAGCCAGCTGCCGGCGTAAGAGTTGCCGGCCAGGGACAGGAAGGAAATGGGGCTGAGCAGGGTAGCGAAAATGGACACGGAAGTAACCCACCAGGGCACGGTGCCGTCGCCCTTGAAGTATTCCTTACCCTTCATCTCTTTTTTGGCGAAGTACAGACCGGCGAACAGAACCGCCAGCAGATAGACGATCAGTACTGCCAGGTCAATATAAGTAAAACCTTGCATACGAAATCTCCCTTTTCAATTCATTACGCGGGGGCGGACCACACAACATCCACCCCCGCGGCGCCTGGAACGGATACGGGGGAAAATTACAGGTACTTGGCCTTGGCGGCGCACACCATCTGGGCGGCTTCCTTGGCCACGGCCTTGTCGGCCTCCTGAAGGTTCTCCAGAGGAGCGCGGACGCCGCCGATGTCCAGGCCGGCGTTGATGCGCAGCATCTCCTTGGCCACGGCGTACATGTTGGCGTGGCTGGAGCACATCTTGTAGATGATCTCGTTGATGTCGTACTGCAGCTCGGTGGCCTTGTCGCGCTCGCCGGCGGCGATCAGCTCGTTGAGCTTGAGGAACAGCTCGGGCATGACGCCGTAGGTGCCGCCGATGCCGCCGTCAGCGCCGATGGCGCGGCCGGCCACGAACTGCTCGTCGGGACCGTTGAAGACGATGAACTCGCCCTTGGCAGCCTTGCCGGCGGCCTTGAACATCTGGATGTCCTGGGTGGGCATGGAGGAGTTCTTCACGGCCACCACGTTAGGGTTCTTCATCATCTCGGCAAAGAGGCTCATGGTCAGCGCGGTGCCGGCCAGCTGGGGGATGTTGTAGATGACGAAGTCAGTGTTGGGGGCGGCGGCGGAAATGGCGTTCCAGTAGCCGGCGATGGAGTACTCGGGGAGGCGGAAGTAGATGGGGGGGATGGAAGCGATGGCGTCCACGCCCACTTCCTCGGAGTGACGGGCCAGCTCCACGCTGTCGCGGGTGTTGTTGCAGGCCACGTGGTTGATGACGGTCAGCTTGCCCTTGGCAACGGCCATCACGTTCTCAATGATGATCTTGCGCTCTTCCACGCCCTGGTAAATGCACTCGCCGGAAGAACCGTTGACGTACACGCCCTTGACGCCCTTGTCCACATAGTACTGCGTCAGCGCGCGCACGCGCTCGGGGCTGACGTTGCCCTCATCATCGTAGCAGGCGTAGAAAGCGGGGATAATGCCCTTATACTTGTCCAGTTTGCTCATGTTAAATTCCTCCTCTAAATTTCTTTCCTCTCCCGAAGGAGAGCGTCTATCTGGGACCGCGCCCCCGGCGCAGTCAGGGTACAAAATTCAGGCCTCGGCCCGGGCGATGATCTCGGTGAGCATGGTATCCACCATGGTCAGGCAGCGGGGCACATGGAAGGGGCCCTTGAAGGTGCAGCCCTTGCAGGCGGGCATGGTGGGCTTGCCGTCGCGGCGGAGATAGCCGTACCACTCGCCGTAAGCGTCGTCGGCGAAGTAGGTCTTGCAGTAGTCCAGCACCTTATAGAACCAGTCGAGGTACTTTTCCTCGCCGCTGTCGCGGTACATCATGAGGGAGGCGATGAGGGCCTCGTTGTGGGGCCACCAGAGCTTCATGTCGTGCTCGTAAGCCTCGGGGGGGAAGCCCTTGCAGTCGATGAAGTAGAGGATTCCGCCGTACTCATTGTCCCAGCCGTTGGCGATGGCCATGTCGAAGACCTCCATGGCCTTCTTGCGCAGCTCGTCGTCGTTGGTGTGCTTGGCCTGCTCCATGAGGAACCAGGAGCACTCGATGTCGTGGCCGGGGTTGACAAAGCGGCCGGCGGAGATGTCGCCCATGAACTCGCCGTTGGGACCGACGGTCTCCAGCGTGCACTTGAGCTCGGGCTTGTGGTGATACTTGAAAATGGTCTCCACACACTCTTTGGCGCGGGCGTCGTAGAGCGCCTGCTGCTCGGGGTCGCAGCGGCGAAGCACCGAGGTGATGTTCAGGTAGATCATGGGATCGGCCAGGGCCCGTCCGGTGCGGGTCTCGGGGATGGTCTTGGGGCCCATGCCGGTGGGGTCCTTGATGAGACCGTTGTTCAGGTTCCAGATGAGCTCGTAGGCCCGGCGGGCGCGCTCCAGGTACTCCCGCTCACCGGTGAGACCGTAGTACTCGGCGTTGGCCAGGGCGTAGAAGCCCTCGGAGAAGCAGTAGCGGCGCTGGCGGAGGGGCTTACCGTCGGCAGTAACGGTGAAGTACATCCGGTCGCCGGCCTCGCGGTTGATGCAGTACTTTTCCATGAAGTCCAGGCAGCTCTTGCTGGCCTCCATCCACTCGTCCCGCTTGCCGTACACATGGCACAGATAGGCGTAAGTCCAGCCGCAGCGGCCCTGCATCCACACGCTCTTGTCGGTGGAGAAGAGGCGGCCGGTACGATCGATGCAGGTATACACGCCGCCATGTTCGTGATCCATGCCGTACTTGAGCCAGAAATCTGCACTGGCGGTCAGCTCTTGCTTGACCCATGCCTGGGCTTCCTTCAGCTTTGCCAGATCCATATTGAAAAGACCTTCCTTTCCCGTCTTCAGTGGCGTTAAAATTTTTCATCATTCAGCAAAATGAAAAATTTTTTCTCTTTTCGTTTACTATCATAAC
>DXGA01000011.1 GCA_019114165.1 Candidatus Flavonifractor merdipullorum
CTTTCTTTGCCTACTTTCTTTCTCGAAAGAAAGTAGGTTATTTCTTTTTGCGGCTGTACGGGGTGTTTTCCAGGGGGAGGGAGGTGCGGAAGTTGCCGTCCAGCTTATAGTAAGCGCCCTGTACGGCGGGAGCGGTGGGGATGGAGGTGATCTCGCCGATGCCCACAGCGCCGTATCCCAGGGGATCGGGATTGGCCTCCACGATGATGGATTCCACCGGCGGGGTCTTGTCGGCGCGGAAAAGGCCCAGAGTGCCGAACTTGGCGGTGGGCTTGCCTTCCACCGTGGGGAAGTCCTCGGTGAGGGCGTAGCCCAGGCTCATCACCACGCCGCCTTCGATCTGTCCCTCCACGCTCAGCGGGTTGATGGCGCGGCCCACGTCATGGGCAGCCACCACCTTCTCAATGGTGCCGTCCTCGTTGAGACAGACCACCTGAGTGGCGTAGCCGTAGCCCACGTGAGAGACCGGGTTGGGCTTGTCCGCCCCCATCTTGTCGGTCTTGGCCAGATATTCCCCATAAAACTCCTGACCGTTCAGCTCGTCCAGAGTCTTTCCGGCGTCCAGCGCCTTTTTCAGCTCCACGCAGGCCCGGCGGCAGGCCTCGCCGGTGACCAGAGTCTGACGGGAACCGGAGGTGGTGCCGGCGTCGGGGGCGATGTTGGTCTCGGCCTGGGGATAGCGGATCACGTCGCCGGTGACGCCCAGGGTCTCGCAGGCTACCTGTGTGAGCACCGTGCCCAGACCCTGACCGATGCAGGACGCGCCCGCCCGGAGCCACACCTTGCCGTCCTCAATGGTGATGCGGCAGCGGCCCCAGTCGGGGAGACCCACGCCAACGCCGGCGTTCTTCATGGCGCAGGCGATGCCCGCCCGGGGATGGTTCTCATAGACTTCCTTTACCGCCTCCAGCGTCTGGGCCAGGGCGGTGCCGGGGAGGGCGATCTGGCCGTTGGGCAGCACCTGACCGGGCCGGATGGCATTGCGGTAGCGGATCTCCCAGGGCGAAATGCCCACTGCTTCGGCCAGCAGGTTCAGGTTGCACTCGGTGGCAAAGCAGCTTTGAGTCACACCGAAGCCGCGGAACGCGCCGGCGGGGGGATTGTTGGTGTAAACGGCGGTGCCGTCGATGTCGATGACCTGATAATTGTAGGGACCGGCGGCATGGGTGCAAAGACGCTGGAGCACCGGTCCGCCCAGGGAGGCGTAAGCGCCGGTATCGGTGACCACCACCGCCTTCATGGCGGTGAGGTAGCCGTTTTCGTCACAGCCGGTGGTGAATTCCATCCAGGCGGCGTGGCGCTTGGGGTGGATGAGGATGCTCTCGTCCCGGGTCAGCTTGACCTTGACGGGGGCGTGAGTGTGGTAGGCCAGCAGGAGGGCGTGGTGCTGGACGGTGACGTCCTCCTTGCCGCCGAAGCCGCCGCCCACCAGCGCGTTGACCACATGGATCTTCTCCGGGGCCCAGCCCATCATGGTGGCGCACTCATGCTGGGTGTCATAGGTGCCCTGATCGCTGGTATAGATGAGGGCCTCCTGATTTTCGTCGTCCACCATGGCCACGGCGCATTCCGGCTCCAGGAAGGCGTGCTCGGTGGGCGGCGTATAATACTTGCGGGTGACCACATGGGCCGACTTTGCCAGCACCTCGTCGGCGTTGCCGCGGATCAGATGCTCATGGGCCAGGACGTTGCTGGCGCTGCTCTCGTGGACCAGAGGCGCGCCCGGCTCCAGCGCGGCGTGCGGATCGAAAATGGGCTCCAGGACCTCGTATTCCACCTTGATGAGGGCCTTGGCCTGCTGCACCTGCTCCCAGGTCTCGGCGGCCACCAGGGCCACCGCGTCGCCCAGATAGTGGGTGATGTGGCCCACGGGGACCAGGGCGTCCCAGTCCTGCTTCAGATGGCCTACCTTAAAGGAACCGGGAATGTCGTCAGCGGTGAGGACGGCATGGACGCCGGGCACGGCCTTGGCGGTGGTGGTGTCGATGGACAGCACCCGGGCCCGGGGATACTGGGACCGCAGCGCCGAACCCACCAGCATACCATCGATTTGAATATCATTGGTGTACTTGCCGTAGCCCAGCACCTTCTCGGCCACGTCCACACGGTGGGCACGCTGGCCCACGCCGGTGATGGTGGGGGCTTTCAGGTCGCTGCGCCCCTCCCGCAGGAGCTTGGCCGCCAGCTCAATGGCGTCGATGATCTTTTTGTAGCCGGTGCACCGGCAGATGTTGTTGCGGATGGCAAAGGCGATCTCATCCCGGGTGGGGTCGGGATTCTGGTCGATCAGGCCCTTGCCGCAGAGCACCATGCCGGGGATGCAGAAGCCGCACTGTACCGCGCCCGCCTCGCCGAAGGCATAGACATAGACCTCTTTTTCCCGCTGGGAGAGGCCTTCCACGGTGACGATCTCTTTGCCTTCAAACCGGGAGAGTTTCTGTACGCAGGGCTTGACGGGTTTGCCGTCCACCAGTACGGTGCAGGCGCCGCAGGCGCCCTGGTCGCAGCCGTCTTTGACGGAGGTCAGACCGAGGCTTTCCCGCAGAAAGGTGATGAGCTTTTCGTCCTTTTCCACCTCATAAGTCTGGCCGTTGATATGCAGGGTGAACATAGCCACGCCTCCTTTGTATAGTACCAATCGAAAATACCGGAAAGGGCAGAAAACGCCGGTATCTGTCCCTTGTTATTTATAGCTTAACACTAACTTTTGTGGAAAGCAACAGAATCAGAGTGGTCAGAATAGACAAAAATCAAAAAGTGTTTTAGTGAAAATAAAAAATTTTTTGTTTCCTATTGACTTCTTAAAAAGGTATGGTATGATTGTCACAGATAGAGCGGAGCAGGGCGCTTCGCCGAGGGCTGCGCAAATCGTTACGGAGGCGATCAGAAAGATGGAACAGATCAAGTGGGTACCCAACCGGATGCCCAAAAGCGACGACAAATGGCTGGAGATCATGTCGCTGGATGAAGTCAAGAAGGCCCGGGCCTTCCACGCCAGTTTCCCCCAGTATTCCGTCACCCCGCTGGCCGATCTGCGCCGGATGGCCGAGTATCTGGGCGTAGGCGGTATCTATGTGAAGAACGAATCCTACCGCTTCGGACTCAACGCCTTCAAGGTGCTGGGCGGCTCCTTCGCCATGGGCAAGTACATTGCCAAGGAGATGGGGAAAGACGTATCCGAGATGACCTATGACTATCTGACCAGCGAGGACTTCCGCAAGGAGTTCGGCCAGGCCACCTTCTTCACCGCCACCGACGGCAACCATGGCCGCGGCGTGGCGTGGGCGGCCAACAAGCTGGGCCAGAAGGCCGTGGTACATATGCCCAAGGGCAGCTCCAAGCCCCGCTTTGACAACATCGCCAAGGAGGGCGCGAAAGTCACCATCGAGGAAGTCAACTACGACGACTGCGTCCGCATGGCCGCCGCCGAGGCCGCCCAGACCGAACACGGCGTCATCGTGCAGGACACCGCCTGGGAGGGTTACGAGGACATTCCCTCCTGGATCATGCAGGGCTACGGCACCATGGCTCTGGAAGCCGCCGAGCAGCTCCGCCAGATCGGCGTGAACCGGCCCACCCACATCTTCATCCAGGCGGGCGTGGGCTCCCTGGCCGGCGCGGTGCAGGGCTTCTTCGCCAACCTCTTCCCCAACGATCCCCCCAAGGTGGTGGTCATGGAAGCGGGCGTGGCTGACTGCCTCTACCGCGGCGCCGAAGCGGGCGACGGTTCTCCCCGCATCGTGGGCGGCGACCTCCAGACCATTATGGCCGGTCTGGCCTGCGGCGAGCCCAACATCATCGGCTGGGACATCCTCCGCAACCACTCCGCCGCCTTTGCCTCCTGCCCCGACTGGGTCAGCGCCAAGGGCATGCGTATGCTGGCCAACCCCTGCGCCGGCGACCCGGTGGTCATCTCCGGCGAGTCGGGCGCCGTGGGCATGGGCTGTCTGGACGCCATCATGGAAGACGACACCTATAAGGACCTGCGGGATTATCTGGGCCTGGACCGCTTCAGCCAGGTGCTCATGATCTCCACCGAAGGCAACACCGACCCCAACAAGTACCGCCGCATCGTCTGGGACGGCGAGTATCCCACCGACGCCACCCCTCAGCTGGAGTATGAGGGCTACCGTCAGAGCCGCTGAATGCAAAAACAACTATCTTGAATATAAAGGGGATAATCGACATGGATTTTGAACAGATCAAAAAAGCTGCCGAAGGCTACCGCGCTGACATGACTCGTTTCCTCCGCGCCATGATCTCCCATCCCAGCGAGAGCTGCGAGGAGAAGGAAGTTGTGGCCTGCATCAAGGCCGAGATGGAAAAGCTGGGCTATGACAAGGTGGAAGTGGACGGCCTGGGCAACGTCATCGGCTGGATGGGCGAGGGCGACAAGATCATCGCCATCGACTCCCACATCGACACCGTGGGCATCGGCAACATCAACAACTGGGAAGCCGACCCCTACCAGGGCTATGAGGACGACGCCATTATCTTCGGCCGCGGCGGCTCCGACCAGGAGGGCGGCATGGCTTCCGCCACCTACGGCGCCAAGATCATGAAGGATCTGGGCCTCATCCCCGCCGGCTACAAGATCATGGTCGTGGGTTCCGTCCAGGAAGAGGACTGCGACGGCATGTGCTGGCAGTACATCGTCAATAAGTTCTTCCCCGCCAACGGCATCAAGAAGGAGCAGGTGGAGTTCGTCATCTCCACCGAGCCCACCGACGGCGGCATCTACCGCGGCCACCGCGGCCGTATGGAGATCCGTGTGGACGTGAAGGGCGTCTCCTGCCACGGTTCCGCTCCCGAGCGCGGCGACAACGCCATTTACAAGATGGCCGACATCCTCCAGGACGTCCGCGCCCTCAACGAGAACGACGACGCCGATTCCACCGAGATCAAGGGCCTCGTGAAGATGCTCAACCCCAAGTACAACCCCGAGCATTACGAGGACGCCCGTTTCCTGGGCCGCGGCACCTGCACCACCTCCCAGATCTTCTACACCTCTCCCAGCCGCTGCGCTGTGGCTGACTCCTGCTCCATCTCCATCGACCGCCGCATGACCGCCGGCGAGACCTGGGACTCCTGCCTCCAGGAGATCCGCGACCTGCCCAACGTCAAGAAGTACGGCGACGACGTGACCGTCTCCATGTACATGTACGACCGTCCCTCCTGGACTGGCGAGGTGTACGAGACCGAGGCTTACTTCCCCACCTGGATCAACAAGGAGAACGCCGCCCACGTCCAGGCTCTGGTGGACGCCCACCACGCCCTCTTCGGCGACAAGCGCCTGGGCTACACCGACGCCGACGTCAAGCGGGACGCCATGCACCTGCGCGAGGGCCGTCCCCTCACCGATAAGTGGACCTTCTCCACCAACGGCGTGGCCATTCAGGGCCGTTACGGCATCCCCTGCGTGGGCTTCGGCCCCGGCGCCGAGTCCCAGGCCCATGCCCCCAACGAGATCACCTGGAAGGACGATCTGGTCCGCTGCGCCGCCCTGTACGCCGCCGTGCCCGGCCTGTACAAGGAAGAGAACAAGACCGCCGACGTGTCTCAGTTCCGCGCCACCCTCACCGACAACGACATTAAGTAACATAGGGGAGTCTACTGCTTACGGGGAGCGGCTCCATGCCGCTCCCGCCCCCCATCAATCAATGCAATTAAAAAAAGGAGACGATTTACATGGACGCCAAGCTGCAGGCCTATATCGACAAACTCAACAAGCTGAACTTCAAGGAAATGTACAACGGCGACTTCTTCCTCACCTGGGAGAAGACCGACGACGAGCTGGAGGCCGTCTTCACCGTGGCCGACGCCCTGCGTTATATGCGTGAGAACAACATCTCCACCAAGATCTTTGAGTCCGGCCTGGGCATCTCCCTGTTCCGCGACAACTCCACCCGTACCCGTTTCTCCTTCGCCTCCGCCTGTAACCTGCTGGGCCTGGAGGTCCAGGACCTGGACGAGGGCAAGAGCCAGATCGCCCATGGCGAGACCGTCCGTGAGACTGCCAACATGGTCTCCTTCATGGCCGACGTCATCGGTATCCGCGACGATATGTACATCGGCAAGGGCAACACCTACATGCACGAGTTCATGGACGCCGTGACCCAGGGCAACAAGGACGGCGTGCTGGAGCAGAAGCCCACTCTGGTCAACCTGCAGTGCGACATCGACCATCCCACTCAGGCCATGGCCGATATGCTCCACATCATCCACCACTTCGGCGGCGTGGAGAACCTGAAGGGCAAGAAGATCGCCATGACCTGGGCTTACAGCCCCTCCTACGGCAAGCCCCTCTCCGTTCCTCAGGGTGTCATCGGCCTGATGAGCCGCTTCGGCATGGACGTGGTCCTGGCCCATCCCGAGGGCTACGAGGTCATGCCCGAGGTCGAAGAGGTCGCC
>DXGA01000114.1 GCA_019114165.1 Candidatus Flavonifractor merdipullorum
AGATCGGTCTCGCCGTTGATGGCGTGCTCCATGGCGTAGTAGATGCCGCCGCCGGGGACCAGAGGGAAGAAGGCCACCAGCAGATAGGCCGTCACCGGGCACTTGCGGATCCGGGCCATGATCTCCGAATAGGCGGAGATAAACACCGCCGCCGCGAAGGACTGGAGCAGGTCGCTGTGGAACATGGGGGCGGTGACCAGATAGACCAGCCAGCCCAGTCCGCCGCCCACGGCGCAGATGAGGATACCCAGGCCGTGGATGTTGAACAGGACGGAAAAGCCGATGCAGGCCACAAAGGCGAAGATGCAGGGCAGCAGGTAGGTCTGAAAGAGCTCCATCATACCGCACCTCCCCACATGAGCCGGGCCAGCCACAGGGACACACCGGTGCCCAGAGCGATGGCCATGCCGATGAGCAGGGCCTCGGCGGTCTTGGAGATGCCCGCCACCATGTCGCCGGCCATAATGTCCCGCATGGCGTTGGTGAACAGCACGCCGGGCACCAGAATCATCAGTGCGCCGATGGTGATGAAGTCCACATTCTGGCCTAAGCCCACCACCCGCAGCCCCAGAGCCAGCAGACCGGAGACGGTGCCGCCGGCCACGGTCTTGAAGAACAGGTTGGTGCCCAGGTGGGACAGGAAGGTGAGGCACAGTCCGATGGCCAGGCCGCACAGACCGCCGCAGATGGCGTCCCGCCAGGTGCCGCCGTAAAAGGGCACAAAGGCCGCCGCGCCCACAAAGTAGGCCACCAGCTGCACCGGGAAGGAGTAGTACTGCCGGGAGGCGAGCAGGTCGGCCATCCGCTTCTCGGCCTCGTCCATGGGCGGGACCTCGGCACACAGATGGCGGCACAGGTCGTTGCACCGCTCCAGCTGGTAGATGTCGGTGCCGTGGCTGGGCATGCGCCGCACCCGGGTGAGCACCTGGCCCTCAGGGGTCACCAGGCTGGCGATGATGCAGTTGGGAATGGCGAACACCTCACCGGTGGTGAGGCCGTAGGCCTGGAGCAGACGCTGGATGGACTCTTCCACCCGGTAGATCTCCGCGCCGCTTTCCAGCAGGCGGTAGCCCATTTCCATGGACAGATTCAAAAGACGATCGTAATCCAAAGAGAGTCCCTCATTCATATTCAAATGGGTTTGGACGCTCCGGAAACGGGATACAGACATTGGACGGGGAACGGAGGGAAAAAGTTGTCCGGAGCGCAAAAAAATTTTTACTGTCCGCTGTGGGCCGCGCCGCCGCCGGTGACGGCCTGGTGCTCCCGGGAGAGCTCCTCGCACAGCTGGGCAAAGGTCCAGCTGATATTGGTGGGGGTGAGCATGGCCTTGTGGGCGATGAAGGGCACGCCGGCACGCTTCATGGCGGCCAGCAGGGCGTCCAGCCGCTGGCGGGAGAAGCCGGAGAGCACCAGCGCGGGCTCCGCCGGGGCGGCGGGGACAGCCTCACCGTCCTCACGGGCGGCAAAGCCCTTCAGACCGAAGAGATGGCCCACCGTCTCCCCCATCTGCTCGGGGGACACGGGGCGCACACGGACGCCCTGGATGGCAAAGGCCTTCCGGGCGGCGGAGAAGAGGACGGGATCGGGGCAGTACCAGAGTACGGATTCCTGATTGGGCATAAAAATACCTCCTGGGTGTCCGGAGCCTGAGGTCCGGACAGAACTGTGTGAAATAAGAGAGAACCGGCTTCAGCGCCGGTTGCGGCGGTCGTTCTGCTTGAGACTGTAAAAATGGCGTTTGGCCTGATACATCAGCTGGTCAGCTTCCTCCAGCTGTTCCTTGGGGCAGCAGGCCTCCTCCCGCCAGCACACGCCCACCGAGCAGCTGATGCTGCACGCCGCCATCCCGGCCTGGACCGCCTCCACGGCGGCACGGAAGGCGGCCTGATCCAGCACGCTGTCCATCACAACAAACTCGTCGCCGCCGGTGCGGTAGACCCAGCCGCTGAAGTGTTGCTGCAGCTGTTCCGCAGCCTGGCGGAGCATCGTGTCTCCGGCGCCGTGGCCCAGACGATCGTTGGCCTCCTTCAGGCCGTTCAGGTCAAAGCATGCCACACCCAGGCGGGAAATGGGGTCCCGGCTGTCAACCACCTGGTTGAACTTGTTCCGGTTGTACACCCCGGTGAGGGCGTCTTCAAAGCTCATCCGCTGAAGGGTGGCCGTCTGGGCCGCAATTTGCCGCTTCTGGGCCTCAATCTGCTCCTGAAGGTACTGGTAGGACTGCTGTGCCAGCTTTACGGGGAACCCCACATCGTCATCCACCATTTCCTCGTAGGGATTGGAGACGTGAATGTGACAGCAGCGCAGGCCCTGTTCTGTCTGCCGGAACGCCGTGGTGATGCGCTGATGAACCCGCAGGCTGATGCCGGTGGAGGGGGCGGTGGCAAATCCACAGCCGTCCGGCGCACAGACAGGCGTCCGGCCCCAGAGACAGGGTGCTGTACTCCTCGCCGGAGATGTCGCACTTGGGGACCTGTCCGGCAAACCGGCGGAAAATTTCTGCCACGGTCTCCAGTCCGGCCGCGTACTCGTGTTCCGCCGTGCCCAGCCAGACCACATCCCGGTCCAACAGTGAGATAATGGACTTCACGTCGTTTTCACAGTAGTATTTATGCGTAATGAGGCTGGTAAGGGCGATGACTTCATGCTCACAGGGACAAGAGTTGGGTAATGTCAACAGTATCACGATCCTCTCGGTCAAGATGGGAAAATCATGTGTCGGCGTTAATCAGCTCATAGGCCCGGTACAGGGCGTCCTCCGAGGGACAGAGCACATCGGGCGTGATGGGCTCACCGGCCTTCTCCCGGTCGATGCGGCACCACTTTTTGTAGGAGACGTTGAAGCGCAGCCTGGAGTTGGGCAGCAGGAACCGGAGAAGGTCGCCGTAGCTGTCGGGCAGATTGCCGCAGGGCTCCCCCACCAGGGTGCCCAGGTCATTGTCCGCCACCAGCATGGCAAAGTCCATGCCCGAGCTGAACGTATTCAGGTCGGTCAGCACATAGAGAGACCCGTCAAAGGTGGGCTCCGCC
>DXGA01000115.1 GCA_019114165.1 Candidatus Flavonifractor merdipullorum
ACAACGGTCAGGTCTATATCTCCTTCCTGACGGTCACCGAGGGCGACGAAGATACCCCCGAGGACGCCGAGGAACAGGAAGAGGAAGGTTTGGTCATCCTGAAGGTCGTCACCGTTGACGGCGAGGATCAGCTGGTCACCATCGACAACGAGGAAGAGCTGGCCGCTGTGTACGAGCAGGTCATGGAAGACCTGTTTGCTGAGGACGAGGAATAATCCCACCCTCAGACACATAAGTATGGCATGGTAATTTTCCTGCTCGGTGCGTGACGGGCTTTATTTAAACCCACATCTCTTAAACGGGATGTCGCCCTCACAGTGTGGATTGCAGGCCTCCCGACCCATTCGGGTTGGAAGTTGGAAGCAAGGAAACTCTGTGGAGACAACCCACCTGCCTTCATTGTGCAGGTTTTAAATGAGTTCGCACGGCCAGAGCGGGGCCCCCCATGGACGCAAGTCCATGGGGTTTTTTATTGTTCCGCCGGGCAAAAGAGCCGCCCGGCCAGCAAAGCGCACACGCCCCCCGCCAGCTTGGCGCACACAAAGGCCGCCACCACCGGTCCCGGCTCCACGCTGGCGATGAAGGCCATCTGTCCCCCCAGCGCAAAAGCCCCCGACACGGAAAAGGCCGCGTTCATCACCCGCCCCCGCCGGTCCATTTTGCCGAAAAGGGGCAGCATGGAGAGGCTGGTGGCCAGACTGAGCACCAGTCCCACCGCGGCCTCCTCCTTCACGCCCAGTACCCTGGCCAGTCCCTCGATGGGACGGCGGCACCAGGCCAGGATCAGCCGGGCCGCCACCATGGCGCCGCACACCACCGCCGTGATCTTCACCACGATCACCAGCGCTTCGTGGACCAGCTCCGGGGCGGTCAGGCTCCACTGGGGCACGAACAGCCCCAGAATCACCAGGGCGAACAGCAGAAAACTGGCAAGGCGAATGAGATTCCCCATTGCCAGCAGCACCCGGGTGGCCGGACGCCGGGCCTTTACCAGCGCCAGACAGAGCACCGCGCACAGCGCCACAATGGGTCCGCAGCCCGCCGCCAGTTCGCCCACCGGCACCCCCAGCATCAGTCCGCCCACCAACAGCGTGGCCGGAAGGGTCACGATGCCCAGCACCAGGCCGGACATCAGATCGGCGGTCTCTCCCTCCCCCACCGCCGCCAGGGACAGGGGCAGCACAAAGCTCACCGCACAGCCCAGGGTGGAGGATACGATCACGCCGGAAAAGCGGCCCATTGCCTCGCCGGAGGCCATGCCCTTGGCGATGGACCAGCCGCCCAGATCGGGGGCCAGCACACAGCCCACCAGCACCGAAGGATCAAAGGGCAGCAGGGATTCCAGCGCCGCCACCCCGGCGGCATTGGCCTGGAGGGCCGTGATGCCCAGACAGTAGATGCCCACCAGTGACACCGCCAGTCCTCCCATGGAGGCAACCCCCTGTCCAAAGGAGTCCGAAAGTCCCAGCCGCCCGCCGGTCCCCTGATCCGCCAGTCCTGCCGCCGCCAGGATCAACAGAATCGCGATGAAAAAATTCATCTTTCTCTCTCCATTTTCCGCAGAAATAAGGGCCTGCCGCAAGACCGTTTTCCAGTCTTGCAGCGGGCCCTTTTATAGTTTGATTGCTTACTTGGTGCCGAAGATTCGGTCGCCGGCATCGCCCAGGCCGGGCACGATGTAGCCGTGGTCGTTGAGCTTCTCATCCACCGCGGCAACGTAGATATCCACGTCGGGATGGTCGCGGTGCACCCGCTCCACGCCCTCGGGCGCGGCGATGATGTTCATCAGCTTGATGCGCTTGACGTCATAGCTCTTGATGAACTGGATGGCGGCGGAAGCGGAACCGCCGGTGGCCAGCATGGGATCGAGGATGATGACCTCGCGCTCGGCGATGTCGTTGGGCATCTTGCAGTAGTACTCCACCGGCTCCAGCGTGTCGGGGTCGCGGTACAGGCCGATGTGGCCCACCTTGGCCGCGGGCAGCAGGTTGAGGATGCCGTCCACCATGCCCAGACCGGCGCGCAGCACGGGCACGATGGCTACCTTCTTACCGGCCAGCGCCTTGAAGGTGCCGGTGGTGATGGGGGTCTTGATCTCCACGTCCTCCAGAGGCAGGTCACGGGTGGCCTCGTAGCACATGAGGGTGGCGATCTCGGTCACGACCTCCCGGAATTCCTTGGAGCCGGTGCGCTCATCCCGCAGGATGGACAGCTTATGCTGAAGAAGCGGATGGTCGAGAATGTGTACCTTTTCCATATTCATGGTGTATCTTCCCCTTTATTTTGGTTTGGCCGCCTGAGCGGCCTGCTCACGGGCCAGACGCTCCCGCTCCGCCTGGGAAAGGCGGTGGTAGGAAGGCGTCAATCCCCGGGCGTCGGTCAGCTGACCGGCCCGGGCCTGCTCCAGCGCGCACCGGGCAACGCCCCAGGCGGTCTGATTGCGCAGGTGGGGCGGCGCCAGAACTACGTCCAGCCCCTGTTCCTTGAGGGTAGTATAACATAAATCCGCGCCGTCTCCAACTAAAATTTGTGTCTTACCCTCCTTTTTTAATTCCTCCGCCAGATCGCTCAGGGCGATAGCGCGGTCGGGCGCCAGACGAAGGAGGCTTTTGCCATCCGGAGCCAGGACAAAACGGCCGTTATAGACCTGATGCCGCCGGGCATCCATCACCGAACAGACCTCCAGCCCGGTATGAGCCACCGTCCAGGCCATGGCCTCCAGTGTGGAAACGCCCGCGCAGGGCTTATCGCCCGGCCAGGCCAGGCCCTTGGCCGCCGACACGCCGATGCGCAGGCCGGTGAAGGACCCGGGACCCGCCGCCACCGCGATCACATCCACTTCGGACAGCGGAACGCCCGCCATGTCCAGCATCCCCTCCAGCATGGGCATCAGGGTCCGGCTGTGGGTCAGGCCGCAGTGCTCGAAATTCTGGGCCAGCAGCCGTTCATCTTCACAGAGCGCCACGGAACAGGCCGTGGCTGAGGTTTCAAGGGCCAATATCTTCATGCTTCTCCTCCCAATCCGGTGATGCGGATGATCCGCGTGTCTTCCCCGTCGCCGCGGCGCAGGTCCACCCGGATGGTGTCTTCCTCCAGCGCTTCTTCGATGTTCTCGCTCCACTCCACGGCGCACACGCCGCCCCGGCTCAGATAGTCCTCCCAGCCGATGTCGTACAGCTCGTCCGCCGAACCCAGCCGGTACATATCAAAGTGGAAGAGCGGCAGCCGTCCCCCCTCGTACTCGTTGACGATGGTAAACGTGGGGCTGGTCACCCGCTCGGTGACTCCCAGTCCTTTGGCAAGGCCGCGCACAAAGGCCGTCTTTCCCGCGCCCAGATCGCCGGTGAAGGCGATCACGGCGCCCGGTTTCAGCTTCCCGGCCAGCTCCGCGCCGATCTCCTCGGTCCGCTGGGGACCGTCGGAGTAATATTCCATGGTGAAATCCTCCTTTCCCGGAGATGTTCAATCGGCACGATTATAGCACATCTGCCCACAAAACGCAAAATGTGTTTACGCCGGGCGGAAAAGGTGATATGCTATGGTGGTATCCTTCGGAACTGCTTTATAACCATTCTGGAAAGGAGGACCTGTTCTGTCCTGGTTTTCTGATTCTCTCAAGGCCTTCTTCCGCAAAGGCGACCTGGTCTTGCTGGGTCTGTGCCTGGCGGCCAACGGTTTTGGTCTGGTGCTGGTCTTCAGCGCCACCCGTTATCTGTCCACCAACACCAATCCCAACCGCAGCATTATCATTCAATCAGTCTGTATGCTGCTGGGTATTCTGGTCTATATCGCCATGTCTTCGGTGGATGTGGAGCTTTTCACCGAAAAATCATGGAAGTTTCTCCTCATCTTCAATGTTCTCTTCAACCTCTCGGTGCGGGTCCCCGGCCTGGGCGTGGACAACAACAGCGGCAACCTGAGCTGGATCCACATCCCCGGCTTTCCCATGGACATCCAGCCCGCCGAGATCGTCAAGCTCACCTTTATTTTCCTCCTGGCTTATCAGTGCGCCAAGCTGCAGGAGCCGGACATCAGCCGCCCCTCCTCTGTCCTCTCCATCGCCGGACACACCATGCTCATGGTGGGCATCATCGCCGTGGCCTCCGGCGACTTCGGTATGGCCCTCATCTACTTCTTCATCTTTGTGGTTATGGCCTGGTCCGCCGGGGTGAAAAAGCGCTGGTTCGTCCTGGCCATCATCCTGGCCGCGCTGGCCATCGGCGGCGTGGTGGCCCTTCTCATCCTGAAGCCGGAATTGCAGGACATTTACTTTATCCGCCGGGTGAAAGTGGTCATCGACCACCTGACCGGCAATCAGGAGACGCTCTTTGAACAGACGCAGGGCATCGGTATGCAGCAGACCCGCAGCATCCTGGCCATCGGCAGCGGCGGTCTCACCGGTATGGGCTTCCTTCAGGGCCTCCAGACCCAGAGCAGCTCCAACTGGGCGTTGAATGCCCGGTCCACCGACGAAATTTTCGCCGTCTGCGGCGAGGAATTCGGACTCATCGGCTGTCTCATCCTGCTGGGTTTGCTGGCCGGTATCATTCTGCGCTGTATCTGGGTGGCCCGGCGGGCGTGCAGCATCCAGTCGGGGCTGCTGGTGATGGGCGTGGCCGGTATGCTGCTGGCTCAGGTGTGCATCAATGTGGCCATGTGTCTCTACGTCTTCCCGGTGGTGGGCATCACCCTGCCCTTCATCAGCTACGGCGGCTCTTCCCTCATTACCATGTATGCCGCCGTGGGCGTGGTGTCCAGCGTCAAAATGCGCTCCCTCCCCAGCTGGCTCAGAGACAGAAGCAATCTGTAAACGCGTATAATCTCCTTGGAATGGCAAAGAATAGGGGTACCCCCATTCTTTCCTTCCAAGGAGGTTTTTTCTTTGAAACGCAGTATTTCCTTCCGCCTGACCGCCGCCGCGCTGCTGGCGGTCGCAGCCCTCTCCCTTCCCGCGTCCGCAGCCCTCTTCTCCGGCGAGGAGACCGCCGGCGAGGCTTCGGTGGCCACCTTTGCCAAAAATGCCGTGGGGATGGACACCATCACCTTCTCCCCCGACGATTTCCGGGTGGATGCCGCCGGGGATGTCTCTCTGGACGCCATCGTTCTGGATCACCTCCCCGACCCTGCCGCCGGGGTGCTCACCTTGTCCGGCGATCCCCTTTCCGAAGGTGAGACGGTGGCCATGAGCAGCATTTCCAACCTCTCCTTTACCCCCTCCGCCGGTGCGGAACAGACCGCTTCCTTCTCCTTTACCCCGGTCTTCTCCAACGGCAGCGCCGGTCAGCCCGTGACTGTGGATCTCTACCGGCTCAGCGCCGCCAACAGCGCCCCCGTGGCGCAGGACCTCTCCCTCACCACCTATCGGGATGTGCTTCTCTCCGGGCGCTTTGCCGCCGTGGACCCGGAAGGCGATTTTCTCACCTTCCAGCTGGTCAAAAAGCCCGCCCGGGGGGCGGTGACTCTGCCAGAGGACGGCTCCGACACCTTCACCTACACCCCCTATGAGGGCAAGACCGGCAAGGACACCTTCACTTATATCGCCATGGACGCCGTGGGCAACCTCTCCGCCCCCGCCACCGTCACCATCCAGATCGAAAAGCCGGACACCAAGGTCACTTACGCCGATATGAGCGGCCATCCCGCCTGCAACGCCGCCCTGCGCCTTGCCGCCGAGGGCGTGCTGGTTGGCGAGTGTATGGGGGACACCTACTTCTTCCAGCCTGACGCGACCGTCACCCGCGGGCAGTTCGTGTCCATGGCCATGGATGCGCTGGACGTGGACGCGCTGGAAGACGTGACCACCACCGGCTTTGCCGACGACACCTCCATTCCCCAGTGGGCCAAGCCCTACGCCGCCGCCGCCCTCAAAGACGGGCTGGTACAGGGCTCCCTGGACAGCGCGGGACAGGCCGTCTTTCAGGCTGACACCCCCATCACCCGGGCGGAAGCCACCGTATTCCTCAACCGTATCCTCAATGTGACCGACGTCAGCGCCGAGACCTTCGCCGCCGCCCCCGCCTGGGCCGCGCAGTCCGCCGCCAATTTGGCCAGCTGCGGTATGCTGGAAGAGGACGCCGTTCTCTCCGACACCCTCACCCGCGCCCAGGCCGCCCAGCTTCTGGTGGACGCCATGGCCGTGGCGGAAGAGCGGGACGACGGCTGGCTCTCCTTCTTCCTTGGGTGATTTTTACCCACACAGACAGGAAAAAGCAAAATTTTGGCTCCGGACTGCAACGTCCGGGGCCTTTCCTTCTTTCCATACCATGGCAATGGAACGCGGGCGACCACAAGGGTCGCCCCTACGGGGCGGGAGGATGCGCCATTGCCCCGCCGAGGGCGGCGGGGCCTACGGATAGGATTCAAAATGTACATAGCGCTTTGGCTTCCTTTTATCCTCTATTTATGCTATACTGACTGCAAAATACATCTTGTGAGGTCCTCCATGAAAGAATTCACCATCTCCAAAAACGACGCCGGGCAGCGCCTCGACCGCTGGCTGGCCAAAACCGTTCCCATCCTGCCCGGTCCGCTGGCCCAGAAATACATCCGCCTGAAGCGGGTCAAGGTCAACGGCAAAGGCTCCAAACGGGATGTCCGGCTCCAGATCGGCGATCTGCTCCAGCTCTACATCAACGACGAGTTTTTCCAGCAGCCCAGCGAGGAAAACGCTTTTCTCTCCGTCTTCCAGCCCCGTCTGGACATCGTCTATGAGGACGAACACCTCCTGCTGGTCAACAAGCGCCCCGGTCTGGTGGTCCACCCCGACGAGACCGAGCGGGTCAACACCTTGATTACCTATATTCAGGCCTACCTCTACCAGAAAAAAGAGTGGAGCCCCTATCGGGAACACTCCTTTGCCCCCGCCCTGTGCAACCGCATCGACCGCAACACCGGCGGCATCGTCATCGCCGCCAAGGACGCCGAAACCCTGCGCATCATGAACCAGAAGATCAAGGACCGGGAAATCTCCAAGTTCTATCTGGCCATCATCCACGGCAAAATCAGCCCCGCTCAGGGTAAGCTGGAAGGTTTTATTCTCAAGGATGAATCCAAAAAGCAGGTCAAGGTCTTTGACCACCCCGTCCCCGGCGGAAAAAGCGCCGCCACGATCTATAAGACCCTCCAGGTCCGCAACGGCCTTTCTCTGGTGGAATGTGAACTTCTCACCGGACGCACCCACCAGATCCGCGCCCAGTTTGCCGCCGCCGGGCATCCCCTTCTGGGCGACGGCAAGTACGGCCGCGAAAAGGACAACAAACGCTATGGCCGCTCCTTCCAGGCCCTCTACTCCTACCGCCTTTCCTTCGACTTCACCACCGACGGCGGGGTCCTGGAATATCTGAAAGGCCAGTCCTATCAGGTGCAAAACGTGGACTTCGTGGAGGAATACTTCCCCAAAGCCTGACCTTTACCGCCGCTCGAACCGCTGCATATGATTGCGGCTCAGGTGCGCCGCCTCCGCCTTTCCGGCAGCCCATCC
>DXGA01000116.1 GCA_019114165.1 Candidatus Flavonifractor merdipullorum
TTCAACCATGACAGATCTGATCGCAGTGGGAGAGGTGCTCATCGATCTGACCCAGACGGGGGTGGGAGATGCAGGTGTGCGGCAGTATGCGGCCAATCCGGGCGGCGCGCCGGCCAATGTGGCGGTAGCGGCCGCACGGCTGGGGGCGAAGGCCGGTTTTGTGGGCAAAGTGGGACAGGACGCCTTTGGCGGCGCCCTGCGCCAGGTGCTGGTGGACAACGGCGTGGACGTGTCCGGCCTGTACGACACCGCCGCCGCTCCCACCACCCTGGCCGTGGTGAGCCTGGATGAAAAGGGCGACCGCAGCTTTACCTTTTACCGTGCGCCGGGCGCCGACACCCTGCTCACCCCGGAAGAGGCGGAGCAGGCCCTGACCGAGGCCCCCAAATTCCTGCACTTTGGCTCTGTGAGCCTGACGGCCGACCCGGCCCGGTCGGCCACCCTGGCGGCCGCCCAAAAGGCCAAGGCCATGGGCGTGCTGGTGAGCTACGATCCCAACTACCGCGCCAATCTTTGGCCTGACGAAGCGACCGCCAAGCGCTGGATGAAGGAGCCTGTCGGTCTGTGCGACGTCATCAAGCTTTCTGAAGAGGAGCTGCCCCTGCTCACCGGCACCGACGATCTGATGGAGGGCACCCGCCAGCTGGTGGAGCAGGGGATCACGCTGGTGCTGGTGACCCTGGGCGATGCCGGGGCGTTCTACCGCGTGGGCGAGACCACCGGTCAGGTGCCCGGCGTGGCCACCAAGGTGGCCGACACCAACGGCGCGGGCGACACCTTCCTGGGCGCGGTGCTCAGCCGTCTGGTGCGCCGGGGCGCGCAGCCCCTCCAGGGCCTGGACCGGAAGACCATGGAGGAGATCCTGACCTTTGCCAACCGCGCCGCCTCTCTGACCTGTTCCCGCAGCGGCGCCATTCCCGCCATGCCCACCCTGGCCGAGCTGGGCGAATAAGAGGGAGGAAGAGCGACATGAAGAAAGAGAAGATCGTGGATACCGCCTTTGAGGAGCGCCTGTCCGCCCGCTATGACGAGCTGAAATGGCTCTATTGCGAGCTCTACCACAACGATATGAACGCCTTCCGGTATTTTTGCGATATGCTCCGCCGGAGCTATGAGGCCCGCAAGCCCTCCCTGAAGGCGCTGGACCGGCAGCGGCTCAATCAGCCCGGCTGGTTCCGTTCCAATCAGATTCTGGGCATGATGCTCTATGTCTCCGCCTTTGCGGGCAACCTGAAGGGGGTAAAGGCCAAGCTGCCCTACCTGGAGGAGTGCGGCGTCAACTATCTGCACCTGATGCCTCTGCTCAAAAGCCCCAAGGGCCGGAGCGACGGCGGCTACGCGGTGGCGGATTTCCGCACGGTGCAGCCGGAGCTGGGCACCATGGCCGACCTGGAGACCCTGGCCGACGCCTGCCGGAAAAAGGGCATGAGCCTGTGCCTGGACTTCGTCATGAACCACACCAGCGAGGACCACGAGTGGGCCCGGAAAGCCCGTATGGGAGACGAGGAGTGCCGCAAGCGCTACTTCTTCTATAACGACTGGTCCATTCCCGCCCAGTTCGAGCGGACGGTCCCCCAGGTGTTCCCCACCACCGCCCCGGGTAACTTCACCTGGCTGGAGGACTGCCGCCAGTTTGTTATGACGTCTTTCTATCCCTATCAGTGGGATCTGAACTATGCAAACCCCGTTGTCTTCAACGATATGACGGAAAATCTGCTCTATTTGACCAACCGGGGTATTGACGTCATCCGTCTGGATGCGGTACCTTATATCTGGAAGCAGCTGGGCACCGACTGCCGCAACCTGCCCCAGGTACATACGCTGGTGCGCATGATGCGTCTGGCCTGTGAGATCGTGTGCCCGGCGGTGCTGCTGCTGGGCGAGGTGGTCATGGAGCCGGCCAAGGTGGCCCCCTACTTCGGCACCGTGGAGAAGCCCGAGTGCCAGATGCTCTATAACGTCACCACCATGGCCAGCACCTGGCACACCGTGGCCACCCGGGACACCAGACTCCTCCGCCATCAGCTGGACCAGGTGTGCGCCCTGCCCCACGACTACCTCTTCTTGAACTACCTCCGCTGCCACGATGACATCGGCTGGGGTCTGGACTATCCCTGGCTGAGCCAGTTCGGCCTGGAGGAAGTGGCCCATAAGCGCTATCTCAATGACTGGTTCACCGGCAAGTGGCCGGGCAGCTGGTCCAGAGGCGAGCTGTATAACGACGACCCCCGCCTGGGCGACGCCCGTCTGTGCGGCACCACCGCCTCTCTGTGCGGTACCGAGGCCGCCGTTTACGAGCAGGATCAGGACAAGCTGGTCCGGTCGGTCAACTGCGATGTGATGCTCCACGCCTGGATGCTGACCCAGAGCGGCATTCCAGTGCTGTACAGCGGCGACGAGGTGGGTCAGCTCAACGATTACACCTATCATCAGGACCCGGAGAAGTGGGATGACAGCCGTTACATCCACCGGGGCAATTTTGACTGGAACCTGGCCGACATGCGCACCGATCCGGAGACCCGGCAGGGGATGCTTTTTGCCGCCCTGCGTCAGCTGGAGCAGATCCGCGCCGCCGAGACGGTGTTCCGCTCCGACGCCGGAGTGTATACCCTCAATACCTGGTGCGATCAGGTGCTGGGCGTGGGCCGTGAATGGGGCGGCGAGCGGTTTGTGGCCCTGTTCAACTTCTGCGAGGAAGGCCGCACTGCCTGGATGTGGGAAGAAGAGGGCTTTGTGAATCTGCTGACCGGCGAACCGGTGAAGCTTGGGGCCATGGATCTGCCCCCTTACGGGTTCCTGTGGCTGAAGAAAGGACGGGAGGAAGAAAGCCTATGACCATGAAGGAGTTGGCGCGGATCGCCGACGTGTCCAGCGCAGCGGTGAGCCGCTATCTCAACGGAGGCTCTTTGAGCCAGGAAAAACGGGAGCGGATCCGGGAGGCCATTGAAAAGACGGGCTATCAGCCGGATGCGGTGGCCCAAATGCTGCGCACCGGCACCACCGATCATGTGGGGCTGATCGTACCCAATATCAGCTCCGATTCGGTGAGCCGGGTGACGGCCGGCGCCACCCGCGTCCTCTCCGAGGAGGGCTATCTGTGCCTTCTGGCCAATACGGACAACGATCCGGAAAAAGAACTGGCCTATCTGGGGCTTTTTGAAAACCGGTCGGTGGCCGGCGTGATCCTGATGGCCACCGTCCTCACCCCCCGCCATGAGGAGATGCTGAAAAACGCGCCCTTTCCCATCGTGGTGGCGGGACAGCAGTTCCGGCAGGTGCCCTGCGTCTACCATGACGATTTCGGCGCGGCCCATGACCTGACCGAGCGGGTCATCGCCAAGGGGCGGCGGAATATCGGATATATCGGCGTCATCGAGCAGGACGTGGCCGCCGGTCTCAACCGCCGCCGGGGCGTACAGGCCGCCATGAAGGACCACGGGCTGGACCCGTCGGCGCTGGTGGTGGTGAACAGCCCCTTCAACGTGGAAGGCGGCCGGGCCGCCATGGCAAAGCTGCTGGAGGAGATGCCCCAGGTGGACGGGGTGGTTTGCGCCACCGATCTCATCGCCTTTGGCGCCATGGAGGTGCTGCGGCAGTCGGGACGCCGGATGCCGGAGGATGTGAGCGTCACCGGCATCGGCGACAGCTGGGCGGGAGAATACATCGCCCCCCATCTGACCACCGCCCACTTCTACTATGAGCAGAGCGGCGAGACCGCCGCCCGGCTTTTGCTGGATATTATGGCCAAAAAGGGAGCGCCCGGACCCATTCACCAGACCATGCTGGGCTATACCATCGTGGAGCGGGACTCCATCTGAGCACATGGGAAAGGAGAAGCGACATGAAGATCCTCTATCTGGGCACTGCCGCCGCCGAAGGCTGGCCGGGCCTGTTCTGTTCCTGTCCCATCTGCACCCACGCCCGGGAACACGGCGGACGTAACCTCCGCACCCGTACTCAGGCCCTGCTGGACGGGGAGATTTTGCTGGACTTTCCCCCTGACACCTATTGTCACGCCGTGCGGCACGGCCTGAATCTGGGCAAGATCCACACTTTGTTGGTGAGCCACAGCCACATGGACCACTGGTTCCCCACCGATCTCATCCACCGGCACGAGCATTTCGGCCACGGTGCGGAAGGAGTGCTGGACGTGTACGGCAACAGCGCGGTGGAAAAGGCGTTTTACGATCATATCCTCATTGACCGCTTCAAACCTCATCCCATCGACGATGTGGTGCACTTCCATCATACCCACGGCGGCGACCACATCCGGACCGACGGCGGCTGGGAGATCACAGCCGTCCCGGCCGACCACGATAAGCGGGAAGAATGTCTGGTCTATATCTGCAAAAAAGATGGAAAGACGGTCTTTTACGGCCATGATACCGGGGCCAATCTCTCCCAACAGGCGTGGGAGCTGCTGGCGGCGGAGCAATTCGACCTGGTGAGCCTGGACGCCACCATGGGACAGAAGACCATCGGGGGCTATCACATGGGCCTGCCGGATATCGAACCCTTCCTGACGAAGATGGAGGCGCTGGGCTGTGTGGACGGGCATACCGTTCGCGTCATCAACCACTTCAGCCATAACGGCGAGATGACCCAGGAGCAGCTGGAAGCATGGGGCGCTGCCCGGGGCATTCTGGCGGCTTACGACGGCATGGAAGTGGAGTTTTAACGGTATATACC
>DXGA01000117.1 GCA_019114165.1 Candidatus Flavonifractor merdipullorum
TGGAGGCGCTTGACCTGCACGTCGAACATGGCGTCGGTGTTGAGGATGATGCCGCTCTCCTTGGCCACATAGCTGGCGAAGGCCATCTTGTTGTCCCGCTTGATCTTGGCCAGGCGCTCCAGCACGGAGGCATCGTCCTTGTACTTCTCCAGGTCCTTGAGGGCCTCGGGGTGGAGGAGGTACTTGGGACCGCCGCAGCACTCCTTGATGAGGAGGTCCAGCTCGGGGTTGCACTCGGCCAGCCAGCGGCGGTGGTCGATGCCGTTGGTGACGTTCTTGAACTTGTCGGGGGTGCGGACATAGGCGTCATGGAAGACGTCCTTCTTGAGGATGTCGGAGTGCAGCGCGGAAACGCCGTTGACGGCGTAGCAGGCGCAGATACAGAGGTTCGCCATGCGCACATTGCCGCCCCAGATGACAGCCATGGGCTCCACACGGCCCATGTCGCCCCGGAAGTAGGTGGTCAGCTCCTCCTGATACCGCTTGGCGATCTCCACGATGATCTGCCAGATGCGGGGCAGCAGGCTGCTCACCAGATCCTGGGGCCAGCACTCCAGAGCCTCGGCCATGACGGTGTGGTTGGTGTAAGCCACGGTATGGGTCACGATGTGCCAGGCCTCATCCCAGCCGTAGCCCTCCTCGTCCAGGAGGATGCGCATGAGCTCGGGGATGACCAGAGTGGGATGGGTGTCGTTGATCTGGATGACGTGCTTTTTGTGGAAGTTGCGCAGGGTGCCGTACTCGGCGCGGTGCTTGCGCACGATGGACTGCACGGTGGCGGAGACGAAGAAGTACTGCTGCTTGAGACGCAGGGCCTTGCCTTCGCGGTGATTGTCCTCGGGGTAGAGGATCTTGGAGATGGACTCGGCCATGGCCTTCTGCTCCACGGCCTTGAGGTACTCGCCCTGGGAGAAGAGGGACATATCCACGGGCACCGGGCTCTTGGCGTCCCACAGGCGGAGGATGTTGACGTGCTCGGTCTTGTAGCCGGCGACCTCCATATCCTTGGGCACCGCCAGAACGGTGTCATAACCGGTGTGACGGATGGAGTGATGGCCGTTTTCCCACACGTCCTCCACCTTGCCGCCGAAGCGGACGGTCTCGGTTTCGTCCATCTTGGGGATGAGCCAGGCGTCGCCCAGACCCAGCCAGTTGTCGGCCAGCTCCACCTGCTGACCGTCCACGATCTTCTGCTTGAAGATACCCAGCTCGTAGCAGATGGAATAGCCGGTGGCGGGGATATCCAGGGTGGTCATGGAGTCCAGATAGCAGGCAGCCAGACGGCCCAGACCGCCATTGCCCAGACCGGCGTCGGGCTCCGACTCGAAGAGGTCGGTGGCGGAGAAGCCCAGGCTCTCAATGGCCTCCTTCAGGGGCTCCACAACGCCCAGGTTGTAGGCGTTCTTCATCAGGGAGCGGCCCATGAGGAACTCCAGAGACAGATAATGGACCTGACGGGCATGGGTGCGCTGCACCTTATCTTCGGTGACCATCTGACGCTCGGACATGATGTCACGCAGCACCATAGCGCAGGCCTTGAACATGTGCAGGCTCGTGGCCTCGTCCACATCCCGGCCGAAGTTACGGCGCAGCTTACCGGTGATCAGATCGACCAGCTCTTTTTTTGTGTACTGATGCATGAGGCAGACCCTCCAAACTAGAGAATTCAAGCAGCGGCCGCAAAATGGCCCACAGGCGGGAATGGACCCGCCTGCGGGCCATAAAAGCCGTTACCTAACGAGAGAATGAGACTCCCTGTCCATTAGTCTTGTCTTCTTGACAGGGAAACAAACAGGAAAGATGGAAAAAATTTCTTACTTTTTCCGACGGGTAGAAGTCTTACGGGCAGTGGTTTTGCGGGTGGTGGTCTTCTTGGCGGGCGCAGGCTTCTCCACAGCGGGAGCGGCAGGCTCGGCCTTGACTTCCTCCACGGGAGCGGCGGGCTCGGCCTTGACCTCCTCCACGGGAGCGACAGACTCAGCCTTGACTTCCTCCACAGCGGGAGCGACAGGCTCGGCCTTGACCTCTTCCACAGGGGCGGCGGGCTCGGCCTTGGCCTCCTCCACAGGGGCGGCAGCTTCGGCCTTGGCCTTGGTCTTGCGAGTAGTGCTCTTCTTGGCGGCAGTCTTACGGGTGGTAGTCTTCTTGGCGGGAGCGGGCTTTTCCTCCACGGGAGCGGGCTCCTCCTTCACTTCCTCAGGAACGGACGCGACAGGCTGCTCCACCGCGTCGGCAGACTCCACAACAGGGGTCTCCTCTACCGGCGCGGCATCCTCAAAAGGGCCAAGGCCCATACCGTAGGGGTGCATATCCAGACCGGTGATCCAGTTATACACCTGCAGGTACTCTTCGGCGGAGCTGCGCCAGGAGAAATCGGCGGTCATACCGGCGCGCTGGAGGGCGTTCCAGGTATACTTGTCGTTGTGGTAGAGGTTGACGGCCTCGCGGATGACCCACACCATATCATGTGCGTTGATGTCGGCGAAGGTGAATCCGGTGGCGTTGTCCACGCCGCAGGGGCGGACGGTGTCGCGGAGACCGCCGGTCTCACGGACCACGGGCAGGGTGCCGTACCGCATGGCGATGATCTGGGACAGGCCGCAGGGCTCGGAGATGCTGGGCATGAGGAAGAGATCAGCGCCGCCGTAGATAGCGGTGGACAGGGAGCCGGAGTACATGATGTTGGCGGAGAAGCGGCCGGGATACTGGGCCTGGGCCTGACGGAAGGCCTCCTCAAAGTTCCAGTCGCCGGTGCCCAGGACCACCATCTGCGCGTTGGTGGCCATGATGTCATGGATGGCGGAGGTCACCAGCTCAAAGCCCTTGTGCTTGACCAGACGGGAGATGCAGGCGATGATGGGCACGTTGGGATCTTCCCGCAGGCCCACGGCGCGCTGCAGGGCGGCCTTACAGGCGGCCTTGCCGGACAGGTCGTCGACGGAGAAGTTCTGAGTCAGACCCTGATCGTGGGCGGGATCATAGAGACCGGTGTCGATGCCGTTGAGGATACCGCGCAGCTTGTGGCGGTTGTCGGAGATGACGCCCTCCAGGCCGTGGGCGTAGAAGGGGTACTGCAGCTCCTCGGCGTAGGTGGGGGAGACGGTGGTCACATAGTCGGCGGCGTAGATGGCGCCCTTCATCAGGTTCACATCGCCGTGATAGCGGAGCATATGCTCGTTGAAGTAGCCGGCGTTGAGACCGAAGAGGTCTTCCAGGGTCTGCTTGCCGTACCGGCCCTGGTACTCGATGTTGTGGATGGTGTAGACCGACTTGGTGTTGTAGAGCTGGGGCACGCGGTGGCGCTCTTCCAGCAGGTAGATGGGCACCAGAGCGGTCTGCCAGTCGTTGCAGTGGAGCACCTCGGGATGCCAGTTCAGGTGGCCCGGGGTCTCGATGATGGCGCGGGAGAAGAAGGCGAAGCGCTCGCCGTCGTCATAGTGGCCATAGATGCTGGAACGCTTGAAGTAATATTCGTTGTCCACGAAGTAGTAGGTGACATTGTCGCGCTTGAGCTCGAAAATGCCGCAGTAAGGGGAACGCCAAGCCAGGCGGACGTGGAAGTTGAAGAGGTAGGTCATCTGGCTGCGCCACTCCTGACCGATGCCCTCATAGAGGGGGAGGATGACGCGCACGTCATGACCGCAGGCGGCCAAAGCCTGAGGCAGGCTGCCGGCGACGTCTGCGAGACCGCCGGTTTTGATAAAGGGGGCCACCTCGGAGGCAGCAAACAGGATGTTCATTCTAAACTCCTTTCGTGGGCCGAAAAAGACATCCGGTCCAAAAATTGACGAAATCCAACAACGATGGGTGAAATACGCCAATATTAGTATGAGATACCATGCTTAGTATAACAGAATTAGCCAATGAATGCGAGAGACGAAGTGTTAAAAAAACGCCTTCGTCTCCCACAGTTCTCTAGGAACAATTGTCAATTTTTATACAATTTCATTTTTGGAAATGGCCAGAGGGTAAGTAGCGTGGCCCATGAGCATCCGTCCGGGGTTGACGCGCACGTTTTTGTCAGTAATGGCATACTTGAGCACGGCGCCGGCCTGGATGGTAGTACCCTGCATCAGCACGCAGTTGGACACACGGGCGCCCTTTTCCACCCGCACGCCGCGGAAGAGGATGGAGTTTTCCACTTCGCCCTCGATGATGCAGCCGTCAGCCACCAGGGAGTTGACGCTGCGGGACTCGGGGCCGTAGTAGGTGGAGGGGTTGGAGCGGTCCTTGGTCTTGATGGGGCGCTCAGGCACGAAGAGCTGGGCGCGGACGTCCTCGTCCAGCAGCTCCATGCTGCGGGCGAAGTAGCCGGCCACCGACTGGAGGCGGGCGGCATAGCTGTCAAACTGGTAGGCGTTGATCTTCTTGCCGGTGCGCACCATCTCCATGAGGGCGCCCTGGCTGAAGGAAGAGATATTGTGAGCGGAGCAGTGGCTTACCAGTTCCAGCAGCAGGTCCTTGGAGAGGATATAGACCTCCAGGGATTCCATACCCTTGGGCTCCTTGGGATGGACGGCCACGTCCACCACCATGCCGTCTTCGCCCACGGTGAAGTAGTCGCAGTTTTTGGGATCGCCGTTGGGATGGCTGGTGCACACGGCGGTGATGTCGGCGCCGCTGGCGATGTGGGAGGCATAGATGTCCCGGATGGGCAGGTTGACGGCCAGGTCGCCGCCGGCCAGCACCACATAGGGCTGACGGATGTTCTCCAGGTAGGAGAACACACCGGCCAGCGCGTCCATACGGCCTTTATAGGTGCCGTCGCCCAGCTTGTCGGCGTAGCTGAAGGGGGGCAGGATACGCAGGCCGCCGTGCTTGCGGGACAGATCCCAATCCTTGCCGGAGCCCACATGGTCCAGCAGGGACTGATAGTTGGCATGGGCGATGAGGCCCACGTCGGTGATACCGGCGTTGACCATGTTGGACAGCATGAAGTCCACCACGCGGTAGCGGCCGCCGTAGGGGACGGAGCAGGTGTTCCGGTGCTGGGTCAGTTCCCGAAGATCGGGGTTGGAGCGGTAAGCAAAAATGATGCCGTGCAGTTTGTTCATCATTTCACCGCACCTCCTTTCACATCGCTGGTAATCATGGCCTTGGACGCCACCACGGCGTGATCGCCCACGGTGAGACCCTGGGCCACAACGGCGATGCCCCAATCTTCCGGGGCGGTATCGCTGGGGGGCGCGCCTACCTGAGCGTAGGCGCCGATGGTGGTATTTTCGGCGATAATGCTGTATTCCACCACAGCGCCGGCCTTGACCACCGTGCCGGGCATGAGGATGGAGTAGCGGACCTTGGCGCCCGGCTCCACGGTGACGGAGTGGAAGAGGACCGAGTTCTCCACGTCGCCGTGGACCACACAGCCGCCGGTGATCATGGAATGGGAGACATGGGCGTTGGCGCCGGTGTAGTGGGGGGGCTTGGTGGGCGTGCGGGCGAAGATGGGCCACTCGGTATCGTACAGGTCGATGCCGTTTTCAGGGGAGAGCATATCCATGTTGGCGTCCCACAGGGAGTCGATGGTGCCCACGTCCTTCCAGTAGCCGTGGAAGCGGTAAGCCACCAGTTTCTCGCCGGCGTTGAGCATGGCGGGAATGATGTTCTTGCCGAAGTCGTTGGCGCTGGTCTCGTCGGCCTCGTCAGCCAGCAGGTACTCCCGCAGCTTGGACCAGGTGAAGATGTAGATACCCATGGAAGCCAGATTGCTCTTGGGATGAGCGGGCTTCTCTTCAAACTCGTAGACGGTGTCGTTCTCATCCACGTTCATGATGCCGAAGCGGGTGGCCTCTTCCATGGTGACCTCCAGCACGGAGATGGTGCAGGCCGCGCCGGTGGCCTTGTGATGGGCCAGCATCTTGGAATAATCCATCTTGTAGATGTGGTCGCCCGACAGGATGAGCACATATTCGGGATTATATAGTTCGATAAAGTCGATGTTCTGGCAGATGGCGTTGGCGGTACCCTTGTACCAGGTACCCTTTTCGCCTTCCCGCATATAGGGGGGCAGCACATGGACGCCGCCGTCGGAGCGGTCCAGGTCCCAGGGCTGACCATTGCCCAGATAGGAGTTGAGTTCCATGGGGCGGTACTGGGTGAGCACGCCCACGGTATCGATACCGGAGTTCACACAGTTGGACAGGGGGAAGTCGATGATGCGGTACTTACCGCCGAAGGGGACGGCGGGTTTGGCCACATGGCTGGTCAGCGCGTGGAGTCGGCTGCCCTGACCGCCGGCCAGAAGCATGGCGACACATTCTTTTTTCATCACTAAATCACCTCTAACAGTTACCCTCTCAGCAAATGGGGGGACGGGATGCGGGGGGTGCGGAATGGCATCCGCGGAATCGTCAAAGGGCACTCACCTCGCCTTTGCCTGAATCAAATTCAGGACTTTTTGCCGGAACTCCGTCTGGAGGTCGGTTTATCCGAGCTCTTCCGGGCGGAGGGAGCCTTCAACTCCTTTTTTTCGGCAGGTTTTTGGAGGGCCTTTTTCTCGGCGGGCTTGGCCAGGGCCTGTTTGGCGCCGGCTTTGCGCGCCGTGGCTTTTTTCACGGTAACGGTACCGTCGGTTTTCTTGCGGCGCGGGGGGAACCGGCGGGTACACTGATAGATCACCGCACTCATGGGCGGCAGCGTAATAATCAGGGACTGTTCCTGACCGTTGCAGGGGATGTACTGGCTCTTCACCGGCTCATGGTCGCCCCGGCCTTCGCCGCCGAAGGCTTCATCGTCGGTGTTGAAGATGCAGGTGTAAGCGCCGGGCGTGGGTACGCCGATGCAGTAGCCGGTGCGGTCCACGGGGGAGAAGTTGCACACGATAGCCAGGGTATTGCCCTTCTTGTCCTTACGGAGGAAGGAGATGGTGTTGGCCTGGTTGTCGTCGGCGGAGATCCACTGGAAGCCCTCCCAGGAGAAGTCCAGCTCCCACAGCTCGGGGTGGGCCAGGTAGAACTGGTTGGCGCCCTGGAAGAATTTCTGAAGCTTTGCGTGGCGCTCCTGCTCCAGCAGGTGCCAGTCCAGAGAGTGCTCATAGTGCCACTCGTTGAACTGGCCGAACTCGCTGCCCATAAAGAGAAGCTTTTTGCCGGGATGGGTCAGCATATAGGTATAGAACGCCCGGACGGCGGGGAACTTTTCGTCATCGGAGCCGGGCATCTTGTTGATAAAGGAGCCCTTCATATGTACCACTTCGTCGTGGGACAGGGGGAGAACGAAGTTTTCGGAGAAGGCGTACATCAGGGAGAAGGTGATATCCTTGTGGTTATACTGGCGGAAGAAGGGGTCCAGCTTCATGTAGTGCATGATGTCGTTCATCCAGCCCATGTTCCACTTGAGGTTGAAGCCCAGGCCGCCCTCCAGACCGCCCTCACCCACGGGATGGGACACCCGGGGCCAGGCGGTGGACTCTTCGGCGATCATCATCACGTCGGGGTGATCGGTGAAGATGCGGGTGTTGAGCTTCTGGATGAAGTCCACGGCCTCCAGATTCTCGTGTCCGCCGAACATATTGGGCACCCATTCGCCGCCCTGCCGGCCATAGTCCAGGTAGAGCATGGAGGCCACGGCGTCCACCCGGAGGCCGTCGATGTGGTACTGCTCCAGCCAGAAGAGGGCGGAGGAGACCAGGAAGGACTGGACCTCATAGCGGCTGTAATCGAAGACGCGGGTACCCCAGTCGGCGTGTTCGCCCTTGCGGGTGTCTGCGTACTCGTAACAGGGCGCGCCGTCGAACTCATAAAGGCCGAAGGCGTCTTTGGGGAAGTGGGCGGGGACCCAGTCCAGAATGACGCCCACGCCGGCCTGATGGAGCTGGTCCACCAGGTACATAAAGTCGTCGGGAGTGCCGAAGCGGCTGGTGGCCGCGAAATAGCCGGTGCACTGATAACCCCAGGAGGCGTCCAGCGGGTGTTCGCTGACCGGCAGCATTTCCACATGGGTGAAGCCCATCTCTTTGACGTAGGGCACCAGGTAGTGGGCGATATCCCGGTAGCTGAGGAACTCGTCGTCGCCGGTGCGCCGCCAGGAGCCCAGATGGATCTCATAAATATTCAGTGGTTTTTCATAAATGGGATTGGCCCGGCGATAGTCCATCCAGGCCTTGTCGCCCCAGACGTAGCCGCCCAGATCGTAGATCTTGGAGGCGGTGCCGGGACGGGTTTCGGCGTGGAAGGCATAGGGATCGGCTTTGGCGCGGACCTCGCCGCTCTGGGTGCGGACCGCGTATTTGTAGGTGTCATATCGCTTGAGACCGGGGACAAAGCCCTCCCAAACACCGCCGTCCAGGCGCACCATGGGGTGGTCGGACTCGTTCCACCCGTTGAAATCGCCCATCACAGAAACAGAAACAGCGTGGGGGGCCCACACACGAAAGACGTAGCCGTCCACGCCGTTACGCTGCTCCGGATGGGAGCCCATGTAGTCCTGCGCATGGGCGGAGTTGCCCTGCAGGAACAATTCAAGGGCGGAAGGGGAAGCATTTTTCTCACATTTCATAGGCTCTCTCTCCTCACTGGTAAAAGCCCCCAAAGTTCAGGGTAAAAGGGACACTTTTTGTTGTCATAGGTGATAACGGGCATTGCGAAAGCCGGACGCCTATTTGTATAAATCATACAACAAAAAAAGTAGCCCGTCAAGGACTCCTTGAAAACAGATGGAAATCCAGAGGAAATAAGGATTAAAGGTAAAAAAAGAGTAAAGATGAATAGGAATAATTTTACATATTCTATAAAAAACAAGGGCTGCGGGACCGGACACGGTCCCGCAGCAGGTGCAAAACGACTAAGCGGCCATAAAAAGATGGTCCAGAAGCCGGCGGAAGACGCCGGGAATGGTCAGGCGTTCCACGGCGGTTTGGGCTGTGAGGGGGAGGGAGGCAAGGGGCTGCCCATTGACGAGCACGGTGACCTCACCCAGGACCTGATCCTGGTCCACCGGGGCCTCCACATTTTCAGCCAGACGCAGTTCGGTGGTCACGCTGTCCAGCTGGCTGCGCCGGACCACCACCTTGCCCGAGCCCTGAAGGACGGGCTGCACCCAGCGCTCGGCGCCCAGCAGCACCTCCACCGGCGGCAGGGCCTGCCCGGCCAGGGCGTCAATGAGGGTGTAGTTGGCAAAGCCATAGTTGAGCAGGGTTTCGGCGGCGGTAAACCGCTTGGCGGAAGTCTCCGACCCCAGCACCACCGCGATGAGGGACAGGCCGTCCCGCTCGGCGCTGGCCGAGAGGCAGTAGCCGGCGGAATCGGTGGAACCGGTTTTCAGCCCGGTGCAGCCGGGGTAGAAGCGGACCAGCCGGTTGGTGTTGGACAGCTGGAACTGTCCGCCCCGGATGGAGTCCATCCAGATGGTGGTGTACTGGCGGATATCCGGGTGGCTGAGGAGGGCGCGGGACATGAGGGCGATGTCATAGGCGGAGGTAAGGTGCCCGGCGGCGGGGAGCCCGGTGCAGTTGAGGAAGGTGGTGTCCTCCATGCCCAGCTCGGCGGCCCGCTGATTCATGCGGGAGACGAAGGCCTCCTCACTGCCGGCGATGTGCTCCGCCAGCGCCACGGCGGCGTCGTTGCCCGACACCACCGCCACGGCCTTCAGAAGGTCGTCCACCGTCATCTGTTCCCCTTCCTTCAGGTAGACCTGGGAGCCGCCCATAGAGGCGGCATGGGCCGAGACGGTGACGGTATCGCCGGTGGAGAGCTGTCCGCCGTCGATGGCCTCCATGACCAGCAGCAGGGTCATGATCTTGGTGACGCTGGCCGGTTCCAATTTGTCGTGGGCATTTTGCTGGCAGAGTACCTCGCCCGTTTCCTGCTCCATGAGAATGGCGGCCTTGGCCTCCACCTGAGGGGCGTCGGCCGGCTGTTCCGCCGCCGCGGCGGAGCCGGAAAGGAGTGCGGCGCACAGGAGCGCCGCGGTCAGTCGTTTCATGGCAGTTCCTCCCAATCAAAGGACGTTTTGGTCTGGATACAGGATGTGGAATGGAAGGGAATCCTATGCGTCCGCCAGTGGTGGAAAAATTTTTCCGTTTACCCCCTTCCCAAAGCTGCTTTATTGTGTTAATATACTAAAGCAACAGCGCGGCACTGCCGCCGAACAACGTCGAGACGGAGGAATGCATGAAATGAAAAAGAGCGTCCTTTCTCTGGCCCTGGCCATGGCCCTGGGCCTTTCCCTGACCGCCTGCTCCAGCGGCACCGCCACCCAGCCCAGCGACAGCCAGGAGAGCACCGCCCCCCAGACCCAGCAGTCCGCCGCGCCCGCCGGCAACGACGCGGCGGAGAGCGATCTCCAGTATGTCAAGGATAAAGGCACCCTGGTGGTGGGCATCACCAACTTTGAGCCCATGGATTATCAGGACGAAAACGGCGAGTGGATCGGCTTTGACGCCGACATGGCCAAGGAATTCGCCGAGAGCCTGGGTGTAAACGTGGAATTCAGCGAGATCAACTGGGACTATAAGGTGATGGAGCTGGAGGCCAAGAACATCGACTGCGTGTGGAACGGCATGACCATCAACGACGAGGTCAAGGCCGCCATGAGCGTGTCCGATCCCTATTGCCTCAACGCCCAGGTGCTGGTGGTTCCCGCCGACAAGGCCGGGGACTTTGAGGATCTCACCTCTCTGGAGGGACTGAACGTGGCGGTGGAGTCCGGTTCCGCCGGTGAAGACGCCGCCGCGGCCCTGGGCGCCACCACCGTGCCCGTCCAGAAGCAGTCCGACACCCTGATGGAGGTCACCTCCGGCACCTCTGACGCGGCGGTCATCGACCTGCTGATGGCGGGCGCCATGATCGGCGAGGGCACCAACTATGCCGACCTCACCTTCACCATGAACCTGAACGAGGCCCAGGGTCTGGATTCCGAGGAGTACGGCGTCGGATTCCGCCAGGGCTCCGACCTGACCGAGGCCTTCAACGACTTCCTGGCCGAGAAGGTGGCCGACGGCACCGTGCTGGAGGTGGCTACTACTTACGGGCTTCAGGACGCCGTGATCCTGGAGTAAACGGACGGCACAATTCAGCTGCGAGGCAGAGAGCAGAGATGCTCTCTGCCTTTCCCTGACTTTTTGACCTTTTGAATCTACCCGGAGAGGACGGTTCCATGATCGAATTTTTTACATCAGAGACCTTTTCAACCGTAGTATCAGCGCTGAACAGCGGTTTTATCAAAACCCTTCAGCTCTTTTTCATTACCCTCATCGGCGCGCTGCCCCTGGGCCTTGTCATCAGCTTCGGCTCCATGAGCCGGATGCCCCCCATCCGGTGGCTGACCCGCGCGGTGGTTTGGATCATCCGCGGCACCCCGCTGGTGCTCCAGATCATCGCCCTCTACTATGTGCCCGGTATTCAGAAGTGGTTCAACTGGCCCAGCGGAGAGACGGGCCGGATGCTGGCGGTGTGCGTGGCCTTTATCTTCAACTACGCCTGCTATTTTTCCGAGATCTACCGGGGCGGCATCCAGGGCGTGCCCAGGGGCCAGCAGGAGGCCGGTCTGGTGCTGGGCATGACCAGGGGCCAGATCTTCCGCCATGTGACCCTGCTGCAAATGATCAAGCGCATCGTGCCCCCCATCTCCAACGAGGTCATCACCCTGGTCAAGGATACCTCGCTGGCCCGTGTGGTGGCCCTGCAGGAGGTCATCTGGATGGGCGAGTCCTTCATGAAGGGCAACCAGGGCATTGCCGGTCTGGTGTGGCCCCTCTTTTTCACGGCGATCTACTATCTGGTGTTCAGCGGCATTGTGACGGTGCTGTTGGGCAAGCTGGAAAAGAAACTGGCGTTTTTCTAATGGGGAGGTGCTGAAATGGCAATTTTAGAGGTAAGAAACATTGAAAAACATTTCGGCCCCACCCGGGTGCTGGAAGATATCAGCTTTTCGCTGGAAAAGGGCCAGACGCTGGCCATCATCGGCTCTTCGGGCAGCGGCAAGACCACCCTGCTCCGCTGTCTGAACTTTCTGGAAAAGCCCGACCGGGGCACCATTGCGGTCAACGGTTCGGTGATTTTCGACGCGGACGACCGGAACACCCAGCGGGAGCGCGAGGTGCGCAAAAAGCGGCTGCACTTCGGCATGGTGTTCCAGTCTTTCAACCTGTTCCCCCAGTATACGGCCCTGAAGAACGTGACCCTGGCCAAGGAGCTTCTGAGCCAGGAGCGGCCTGACTTCAAGCAGAACAAAAAGGCCATTCTGGAGGAGATCCAGGCGGAAGGCCGGGCGCTGCTGGCCAAGATGGGCCTTTCCAACCGGGAGAGCCACTATCCCAGCCAGCTCTCCGGCGGTCAGCAGCAGCGGGTGGCCATTGCCCGGGCGCTGGCGCTGAGTCCCGACATTCTGTGCTTTGACGAGCCCACCTCGGCGCTGGACCCGGAGCTCACCGGCGAGGTGCTGCGGGTCATCCGGGAGCTGGCCGACCAGAAGACCACCATGATCATCGTGACCCATGAGATGGCCTTTGCCCGTGACGTGGCCGACGAGGTGATCTTCATGGACGGCGGCGTCATCGTGGAGCAGGGCGCGGCGGAGCAGGTGATCGAGCATCCCCGGGAAGAGCGTACCCGGCAGTTTCTGTCCCGTTACGCCGGTTCGTAACCCACAAAAAGGCAGAAAAAGACCCGGCAGCCTCTCGAAACGGAGAAGCTGCCGGGCCTTTTTTACTTCATCAGACCCATACGCTGGAAGACCAGCGCGGCCTGTTCTCGGGTCATGGGGGCCTGAGGGGCGGAGCCGTCGAAGAGACCGGTCTCTTTGGCCTTCTTCCAGGCCTCCTGCGCCCAGCTGCTGGCGGTCTTGCGCTGCTGGTCCTGCTGCCAGGCGGCCAGGGCGGTGGCGAACATGGTGTTGAATTCGGCTTGGGTCATAGATGCTTCCTCCTCCGGAGCCCCTGCCAGAAGGGCGGCCACATCCGCCCGCAGGGTGTCCATACTCTTGTTGTGTTTGGGGAACCAGTGGGACACGTCGGCGTGATTGCTGGCGATGTCCCTGAGGCACCCTTCGTGGTGGTCCACGATGTCCCGTTTGGGATCGAAGCCGTAGAGCCTGCACAGAAAGGCGCACAGCTCCACGGCATTGCGGTAGACCCTGGTAAAATAGGGGGCGTTTCCGGCGGCGTCGTAGCCCGCCATAACGCCGCCCTGATAGGTGTGTCCGGCGGGCTCCAGGATCTCGAAGCTGATGTGGGTGTTGTTGGCCGAAAGCCCGCCTTTGGGCGGTTTGCCCGCGTGCCAGGCCCGGTAATTCCAGGGGAGCGTCTGGATGACGCCGCCCTGATGGACGATGGCATGGACGCAGGCGCTGGCGTCCGGGTCATCCCACAGCCGCAGGAAGACCTCCGGGTTGGGCTGGGCCACGCCGGTGGAGTGGACCATGATGCCCTTGGGGGTGATGGTCCGCCCGGCCTGGTAACAGCCGCTGCGGGTCAGGATACGCTGGGTCAGTTCCATTTTGAATTCCTCCCTTCCATGTTATGTGACCCGGGGGCAAATATTGCACGTTTGAATGCAAAAATCTTTTGCATCCGGGGGAAGAGAGGACTATAATCTGGAATAAAGGAAGTGAAACACCATGAAAACAGGACTGGTTCTGGAGGGCGGCGCCCTCCGGACGATTTTTTCCAGCGGCGTCACCGACGGATTTTTGAAGCTGGGCATCGACTTTGACTATGTGGTGGGCGTTTCGGCAGGCATCGCCTACGGCGTCAGTTATCTCTCGGGGCAGTTTGGCCGCAATCTGGAGATTCTGACCAAGTACGCCAACGACAAGCGGTATATGGGAGCGGGAAATTTGCTCAAACGGGGAAACCACTGCTATTTCGGCCTGAAATTCACCTATGACGACATTCCCAACCAGCTGGTCCCCTTCGACTATGAGGCCTTTGCCCGCTGGCCCGGCGAGGTGGAAGCGGTGGTGACCGATCTGGAGACGGGAAAGGCGGTCTATCAGACGGTGCCCCGGCGGGACAGCGATTTTAAGCTCCTCCAGGCCACCTGCGCCATGCCCCTCCTCTTTCCCATCTACGATCTGGACGGCGGGAAGTACCTGGACGGCGGCGCGGCCGATGCCATCCCCTACCGTCGGGCGCTGGAAAAGGGATGTGACAAGCTGGTGGTGGTACTGACCAGAGAGCGGAGCTACCGCCGTCAGCCGGAGAAGTTGCAGCCGGTGATGGATCTCCGCTACCACAAGTACCCCCATTTCTGCCAGACCATGCGGGACAGAGCCAAGACCTACAACGACTGCCGGGAGGAGCTGTTCCGGCTGGAGAAAGAGGGAAAGGTATTCCTCTTTGCGCCGGAGAACACCCAGGGCTTTTCCCGGGTGGAACGGGACACGGAGAAGATCCGGGCCCTGTGGCAGTCGGGTGTGGACCAGGCCATGGAACGGGAACAGGCGCTCAGAGACTTTCTGGCAGAGTGAAGAGTAGAGAGTGAAGAGTGAAGATAAGGTGAACAAAGCCCCGGACCGAGCGGTCCGGGGCTTTGTGATTTGAAATGATTGGATTACTTCTGCTCCAGGGCCTTGGTGTCCACTTCCTCGTGGAGCTTGGCGGCAAAGGCGTCGAAGGACATGACGGTCTGCTCACCGTGACGGTTACGCACGGCCACATCGCCGGTCTCGGCTTCCTTGTCGCCCACCACCAGCATGTAGGGCACCTTCTCCAGCTGGGCCTCGCGGATCTTCTTGCCGATCTTCTCGTTGCGGCCATCCACTTCCACCCGGAAGCCCTGGTCGTTGAGCTTGTCGGCCACCTGATGGGCGGACTCAGCGGCGCGGTCGGTGATGGGGAGGACCTTCACCTGCACGGGAGCCAGCCAGGTGGGGAAGGCGCCGGCGAAGTGCTCGGTGATCACGCCGATAAACCGCTCGATGGAGCCCAGCACCA
>DXGA01000001.1 GCA_019114165.1 Candidatus Flavonifractor merdipullorum
GACGCCGCACAGCTGCGGGCCTATCTGGAGCAAAACTGTGCCCACGGAGAGACCGTGGAGCTGTGGCATCTGTGGGTGGGCGGCGAGAAGCACACAATCCGCCGCTTCTCCGGCCCTCTGTCCGCCCTGGAGCGGGACACTCTGGAGCAGCTGGAGGAGCATCCCCAGACCTGCCTGACCATCACAATATAACGCAGAGCACTTTCAAGCGCTCTGCCTACTGATTTGAAAGGAGATCCGATTATGGCGAGCAATCGAATCGGACGCATCAACGAAGAAATCCAGCGTGAGCTCTCCGGCCTCATCCGCACGGTGAAGGACCCCAGAGTCCACGGTCTGGTCTCCATTACGGCGGTGGACACCACCACCGACCTGCGGTACGCCAAGATCCACGTCAGCGTACTGGACAAGAGCGACGTCAACGAGGTGGTCAAGGGCCTCAAGTCCGCCGCAGGCTACCTGCGCCGTGAGCTGGGCGCTGCCCTCTCCCTGCGGTACACCCCGGAGCTCATCTTTGAGAAGGACGACTCCATGGCCCAGGGCGCCCACATCCTGAGCATGCTCCGGGACCCCGAGGTGGTCAAGCCCGCCAATCCCGCCAACGCCCACATCAATCTGGACAGCGAGGAGTGATTCCCCATGACCTATACCGAGGCCGCTGAACTGCTGCGGCGTCAGGACAATATCCTCATTCTCACCCACCGCCGCCCCGACGGGGACACCATCGGCTGCGCCGTTGGTCTGTGTGCCGCCCTGCGGGAGCTGGGCAAGACCGCCTGGGTCCTGCCCAACGCCGACGCTACCGCCCTCTTCACCCCCTATCTGGAGGGCTATCTGGCACCCGAGGGCTTCTCCCCCGACTTTGTGGTCAGCGTGGACATTGCAAGTCGGGGACTCTTCCCCAACAACGCCAAGTGCTGGCTGGAGAAGGGCGTGGACCTGGCCATCGACCACCACGGCTCCAACGAGGGCTTTGGCAAGGAGAACTGTGTGGACTCCGGCCGTGCCGCCTGCGGCGAGCTCATCTACGACATCATCCGCCAGTGGGGCCCCGTCTCCCCCACCGCCGCTCTTCCTCTGTATCTGGCCGTGTCCACCGACACAGGCTGCTTTGTGTACAGCAACACCACCTCCGGCACCCACCGGGTGGCCGCTGACCTGCTGGACACCGGCATCGACTACCGGAGCGTCAACAAGCGGCATTTCCGTACCAAGAGCTTCAAGCGTCTGCGGCTGGAGAGCATGATCACCGATGGCATGGACCTCTTTGACAACGGCACCATTGCCATCGCCGCCGTCACGCTGGACATGATGAAGGCGCTGGACGCCCACGAGGAGGACGCCGAGGACATCGCCGCCTTTGCCGGACAAATTGAGGGCGTGGAGACCGCCGTCACCATCCGGGAGCTGCGTCCCGGCGAGTGCAAGCTCTCCGTCCGCACCTCCGCCGGACTCAACGCCTCGGCGGTATGCGCCCTGCTAGGGGGCGGCGGCCACGCCGCTGCCGCCGGATGCTCGGTGATGGGCACTGTGGCCGACGCCAAGGCCGCCATTCTGGACGCCATCCGCCGGATTCAGCAGGGCTGAGGAGGCCAGAATGGCAAACGGAATTATTGTAATCGACAAGCCTGCCGGCTGGACAAGCATGGACGTGTGCGCCAAGATCCGGGGTGTGCTCCATGAGCGCCGGGTGGGCCACGCCGGAACTCTGGACCCCATGGCCACCGGTGTGCTGCCCGTCTTTGTGGGCCGTGCCACCCGGGCGGTAGAGTTCGCCGCTGAGGGCGGCAAGGAATATGTGGCCGGGCTGCGCCTGGGCGTTGTGACCAACACCCAGGACACCTCGGGCACAGTGCTGGAGGAGAAGCCCGTATCCGTCGACCGGGCCGCACTGGAGGCCGCACTGGCCCCCTTCCGGGGCGACATCCTCCAGATTCCCCCCATGTACTCCGCCATCAAGCGGGACGGCAAGAAGCTCTACGAGCTGGCCCGGAAGGGTCAGGAGGTGGAGCGGGAGCCCCGCCCCGTGACCATCTACAGCCTGGAGGTGGTGGACCAGACCGGCCCCGCCGACTATCTGCTGCGGGTCCAGTGCTCCAAGGGCACCTACGTCCGTACTCTCTGCCACGACATCGGCCAGGCCCTGGGCTGCGGCGGGTGCATGTACTCCCTCCGCCGTACCGAGGCCGCCGGGTTCTCCCTGGACCAGGCCGTCACCCTGGACGCCCTGCTCTCCGCCGAGGACCCCCAGAGCCTGCTGCTGCCGGTGGACGCCTATTTTGCCGGAAGGCCCATCCTCATTCTGAAAGCCGGACCGGAGAAAAAGGTGCGCAACGGCGCGGCGGTGTCCGTCCCCCAGGCGGCCGACGGCCAGTACCGGGTCTACGGTGAGAGCGGCGCTTTCCTGGCTCTGGGCCAAGTCAGCAACGGCCTTCTCACCACTATCAAGAGCTTTTTCGAGGTGTAAGCAATGGAGCAGAAGAAACGGGTCATCGCTCTGGGCTTTTTTGACGGCGTGCACCGGGGCCACGGCGCCCTGCTGAGCCGGGTGGCCCAGGTAGCCCAGGAGATGGGGGCCATCCCCGCCGCCGTCACCTTTGACACCCATCCGGAAAACCTGATCATCGGCAGTCCCATGCCCCTCATCAGCTCCCCCCTGGACCGGGCAGAGCTGATGCGCCGGTAT
>DXGA01000118.1 GCA_019114165.1 Candidatus Flavonifractor merdipullorum
GCTGGAAACCACCGGCGGCATCGTTCAGGGCATGAGCGGTTCACCCATCATTCAAAACGGCCGCATCGTGGGCGCTGTGACCCATGTTCTGGTCAACGATCCCACCCAGGGATATGGTATTTTGGCCCAGACCATGCTGGAGCAGGCGGCGCAAAGCGCTGATACCTGACGGTTTTGGCTCACTCCCATCCACGCGGGCGACCACAAGGGTCGCCCCTACATGACGTGACGTATCAAAAACACGGAGCGACGCAGCTCCCACGTTCTCTATCTCCTATCTGCTATCTTCTCACCCCTAACTCTTCCCGCCCGGGGATTTTCTGTCGAAAAATGGTCGACTTTTTCGTCGAACGATGTCGACCAGAAAATATCCAGAAACTGGTAAAAATTGCTTGCGTTCGCTGTCCCATTATGGTAAATTATAGTTGACCGGTACACAGCCCTGGCCAGGCGGGAACAAACGGCGGAACACCGCCGGAAGAAGGAGTTTACATGGAGAATAAGAAACGGATATTGATTGCGGACGCGGGCGAGACCTTTCGCCGGCTGCTTTCCGATGCCATCAGCCGTGAAAACGACCTGGAAGTGGCCGGTGAGACGGGCAATGGCCGGGAAGCGGTGGACATGACCAGGGAACTGGTGCCCGATGTGGTGGTGATGGACATGGTTTTGTCCGACCTGGACGGCGTGCCCGTGCTGCGTGAGATGTGCCAGCTGGACCCGCGCCCCCGCATCCTGGTCCTCTCCAGCTTTGCCAGAGGCAATATGGCGGAAGTGGCCGCCGAGGCTGGAGCGGACTATTATCTTCTCAAGCCCTGTAAGGTCTCCACTGTGCTGGAACGGCTGCGGCAGCTCACCGCCGCCCCCGGCAGCGCCGAGACTGTCGATCCCCCTCAGCGGGCCCAGAGCCTGGAGAGCATCGTCACCTCCATCATCCATGAGATCGGCGTGCCGGCTCACATCAAGGGCTATCAGTATCTCCGGGAAGCCATTCTCATCGCGGTGGCGGATATGGACGTGATCAACGCCGTGACCAAGGTGCTCTATCCTGCGGTGGCCAAGCACTTCGGCACCACCGCCTCCCGGGTGGAACGGGCCATCCGCCACGCCATCGAAGTGGCATGGGACCGGGGCGACCTGGAAACCCTGCAAAAATATTTCGGATACACCGTCTCCAACGCCAAGGGAAAACCCACCAACAGCGAGTTTATCGCCATGATCGCCGACCGGCTGCAATTGGAGCAAAAGGAGCGGTGAGGCTCCGTCAGGGGCGGGACGCAGAAAATCTGCGCCCCGTCTTCTTTTTTTGCTGTTACGTTTGAGGGCCGGGCGGTGTTGATAGGGTGAACGCGTTCCAAAGAAGAGAAAAAGGAGGAATGGCTATGAACCTTTCCCAACGGGAAGAGGAGGCCAGGGCGCTGGTGGACGCCTGGTCGGACCGTATTCTTCGTCTGGCCTGGACCTGGCTCCCCAATCCCGCCGACGCGCCGGATGTGGTGCAGAACGTCCTGCTGAAACGCCTGGAGCACAAGGGAGCCTTTCCCGCGCCGGAGGCGGAACGGGCCTGGATGATCCGTGTGACCATCAACGAGTGCAAGAATTTCCGCCGCAGTCTCTTCCGGCGGCGGGAGGTCTCGCTGGAAGAGGCCGCCCAGCAGCCCTCTCCCCCGGGAGAGGAGAGCGAACTGCTGGAAGAGCTGCGCAGGCTGCCCCCAAAGGACAAGGAAATCCTGGTCCTCTACTACTACGAGGGGTATTCCACCACCGAGCTGGCCCAGCTGTGGAACATGCGCCCCGACGCGGTGCGGATGCGTCTTTCCCGGGCCAGAGCCAGACTGAAAGAGCGATTGGAGGGAACAACCTATGAATCCCATTCGTGACGAACTGGAAAAAATCTCTTTTTCCGAGCAAGAAAAGAACGCCCTGACCGCCGCCCTCACCGCCGCCCGGCAGCCCGACCATGGACGCCCCATGCCCATGGCCTACCGCCGCATCATTGCCCTGGTAGCGGCGGTCTCCCTCCTCATTGGCGCGGTGGGAGCGGTGTCGGTGGCCGGGGTCTCCCCCGCCTTCCGCCGGTTCTTCGGCATCGAGACCGCACAGCAGGAGGAGAACCTTCAGCCCAAGACCATCCATCAGGTCTATGAGGACCCCAACGGCACCGGCGCGGTGCTGACGGTGGAGCAGGTCCTCATGGACAGCCGCAATCTCTATGTGACCATGGACCTGGCCGCGCCGGAGGGCACGGTGCTTCCAGAGGTTCCCGAGGCGCTGGAACAGGGAAAAGCCAGCTACTGGATCGCTTCCCGGAGCGAAGCTGCCGGTTCGATGGACGTTCTCCTCAGCCAGGACGCGGAAGGGACCCGCCGTTGGGAGGGCAGCAGCGGCGGCAAGAGTTATGGCATTGTTTCCATCCGTGACAACGATGACACCGACGGCCATATCTCTCTCCTCTTTACCCTGACCCTGCAAGACGGCACCTTTGACAAGACCTGTCAATACCTGACGATTGGCAACCTTGCAGAACTCAGGCGGTTTGATCCCACTACCGGAAACTATCCCCAGACCGCCCTGGACGGGTTCCACTTCTCTTTCACCGTCCCGCTGGAGGGCTGCCAGGTAGAGCAGTACGATTTCCAGGGCCGTTCTCTGGTCCATCTGGGGGGCGAGACGCTGGTGCTGATGGACAACCTCTCCCTCTCCCCCATCTCCATTGGCTTTGACCTTCTGTGCGGCAGTGAGGAACAGTATGACGCGCTTTGGGAAGGTCTCTCCGGCGGCGGATGGCCGGTCTATGTGCTGCTGCGGGACGGCAGCCATGTAAAGGTCTCCTTCCCAGACAGTTATTCCATCTCCAAATATCGGGGGGAGGGACAGGATGCGGACGTCTTTTTCTCCACGGCCTCTCTGACCCTTCATCTGGAACATCCCATTGACCCGGCCCAGGTGCAGGATATCATCTTCGTGGGGGACAATGGTGACGAAACCGGTCGAATCACCAACACACCCGGGTGTCGCTACTTCTCTTTCGACCCCAACTGGCGGAATGACCACTACTGGAATGAGATCAATCAATATTGGATGGACCTCCGCGCCCAGTCTGTCCAAGAGACGCCCACCGCCACCACCGGCCCTGAGGGCGGCGTCAGCATCACCCTTGGTTAAACATTGCATCCAGACAAAAAAGAGCTGCCGGTCCGCATCGGACCGGCAGCTCTTGCTGCTGAAAGGGGATACGCTTTGTTACTGCGCGGGGGTCGCTTTGGGCGCGGCAGGCTTGATCTCGGGGACCTTGCCGTCCACGGTGATGAGCTTGCGGGGGCACTTCTGGGCACACAGGCCGCAGCCCACGCACTTGCTGTAATCGATCTTGGCCAGGTTGTTCTCCACGGTAATGGCTTCCTTGGGGCAGGCCTTGGCGCACAGGCCGCAGCCGATACAACCGTCGGTGCAGATCTTGCGCACGTCCACGCCCTTGTCCTTGGAGGAACAGGTGATGGCCACATGGCGCTTGGTCTGGAAGGGCACCAGATCGATGATGTGACGGGGGCAGATGTCGATACACTTTTTGCAAGCCTTACACTTGTCCACATTCACCTTGGCCACGCCGTCAATTACATGGATGGCGTCGAAGGGACACACGGCCTCACAGGAGCCGAAGCCCAGACAGCCGAAGGAGCAGCCCGCAGGGCCGCCGCCGGGCAGACGGGAGGCGGCCACACAGTCGTGGATGCCCTCGTAGTTGTAGAGTTCGTTGCCGCGGCAGCCGCCGGTACACTGGACCTGCGCGGCCATCTTGACGGAGGCTTCCGCCTTCACGCCCATGATCTCGGCAACCTTGGCCGCCACGGCCTCGCCGCCGGCGGCACAGCAGTTGGTAGCGGCCTTGCCCGCCACCACGGCGGCGGCGTAGCCGGAACAGCCGGGATAGCCGCAGCCGCCGCAGTTGGCGCCGGGCAGACACTCGGCAATGGCCTCTTCGCGGGGATCCTTCTCCACCGCGAAGGCCTTGGCCGCAAAGGCCAGAATCAGACCGAAGATGATGGCCAGTACACCCAGCACCACAACGGCATAAATCACAGTATTCATCTTTCTTCCGCCCCCTTAAAACACTTTCAGGCCGGAGAAGCCCAGGAAGGCCAGAGCCAGCAGACCGGCGGTCACCAGCGCGATGGGGAAGCCTTCAAAGGACTTGGGGCACTCGGAGAACTCCAGACGCTCCCGCACGCTGGCAAAGAGCACGATGGCCAGCAGGAAGCCCACGCCGCCGGTGACGCCGTAAACCACGCTGGTGATAAAGTCGTAGGTGTTCTGGGTGTTCTGCAGCACCACGCCCAGCACGGCGCAGTTGGTGGTGATGAGGGGCAGGTACACGCCCAGCGCCTCATAGAGGGCGGGCATGGCCTTCTGGAGGAACATCTCCACGAACTGCACCAGAGAAGCAATGACCAGAATAAAGGTCACGGTCTGCATGAAGTCCAGCTTGAAGTGGACCAGCAGCGCGTTGATGGGCCAGCACACCGCGCTGGCCACGCCCATAACGAAGATAACAGCCATACCCATGCCCAGGGAGGTGTCGATCTTCTTGGACACGCCCATGAAGGGGCAGATGCCCAGGAACTGGGCAAAGATAAAGTTGTTGACCAGGATCGCGCCCAGCGCGATGCTGAAAAGCTGGGTAAAGTCAAGCATTACTTGGACACCTCCTCAGACGTTTCGTCCTTCTTGGGACGGTTGAGGAAATACTGCATGGCGGCAATGACCACCGCCAGGGTCAGGAAGCCGCCCACCGGCAGGATCATGCCCAGCGCGGGAATGCCGGAAGGCAGGATCTGGATGCCCTTGGCGCTGATGACGCCGGCGCCGAAGGTGCCGCCGCCCAGGAACTCACGGACCACACACATGACGACCAGGATGATGGTATAGCCCAGACCCTGAGCGATACCGTCGATGGCGGAGGCGGCCACGCTGTTCTTGGAGGCAAAGGACTCGGCACGGCCCAGGATGATACAGTTCACCACGATCAGGGGGATGAACAGACCCAGGCTGGACGAGAGGTCAGGCAGGTAAGCCTTGAGCAGCAGATCCACGATGGTCACGAAGCCGGCGATCACCACGATGTAGCAGGCGATACGGACCTTGTTGGGGATGATCTTGCGCAGCAGGGAGATGATGATGTTGGACAGGGTCAGGATGACCAGAACGGAAAGACCCATGCCGATACCGTTGAAGAGGGTGGTGGTGATGGCCATGGTGGAACACATGCCCAGCAGCTGCACGGTAACGGGGTTCTGAGTGATGAGACCCTCTTTGAATTGCTGTTTGATGTTCATATCGGTCCCTCCTTAACCCATGGACGCGGCCGCTTCCAGCGCCGCGGTGACGCCGGAACAGACAGCACGGGAGGTGATGGTAGCGCCGGTGAGGGCGTCGATGGTGCCGTTATCCTTGGTGACCTTCACGTCGCCGGTCGCGCCCTTGAACTGCTCGCGCCAGGTGGCGTCGGTGGCGTTGGCGCCCAGGCCGGAGGTCTCGGAGTGGCCGGTGATGGAAACGCCGGTGCAGGTGCCGTCGGCGCCCACGCCCACCATCATCTTCACCATGCCGCCGAAGCCGGAGGACTGGATCTCAACCACATAGCCGTCCTCGCCGGCCTGATAGACGCCCAGCACGTTGGGGTCGCCGCCGGTGTACTGGTCGGTGACTTCCACATACTCGCCGGAGGTGGGCAGCACCTCGGCCTTGGCCTCGTCGGCCACGCGCTGGTTGTTTGCTGCAATCACAGGGGCGGTGACCATATTCACCAGGCCCAGCAGAAGGGCGGTCACCACACTGATGGCAAAGAGGACCAGCACCAGCTTGGCGCTGGAGTCCTGTTTCTTTTCGGTACTCATGCGGCCTTACCCTCCTTTGCGGCTTTCTTTTCCGCCTTGGCCTTTTCACGCATTTCCTTGGTGACGCCGTAGCGGGCGGGCTTGCCGGCCTTGTCCAGCAGCCACACGCAGATGTTCATGATGAGGATGGCGTAGCTCACGCCCTCGGGATAACCGCCGAAGTAGCGGATGAAGATGGTCAGCAGACCGCAGCCAACGCCGAAGAGGATCTCGCCGGTCTTGGTGACGGGGCTGGTGACATAGTCGGTAGCCATGAAGATGGCGCCCAGCATCAGGCCGCCGCCGCACAGGTTATAGAGCATCCAGTCCACCCGGCCGATGCCGCCCTGGGGGAAGAGGAAGCAGATCACCGCCACGGTGCCGATGAAGGCCACGGGGATGCGCAGACGGATGACGCCGCGCCACACCAGATAGATGCCGCCGATGAGGAGCATGAGGGCGGAGATCTCGCCCACACAGCCGCCGATGTTGCCCACAAACAGGTCCAGCAGGCCGTTGGCGGTCTCAGGCAGGGTGTGGACATTCAGGCCGGAGGCCACGTCCAGGTGGCTGTGGAGAGAGGCCATGGGGGTGGCGCCGGTGACGGCGTCGGCCGCGGAGACCACATTGGCCCAGTTTTCCGTGCCGGGCAGCACCCAGGTGGTCATGGCGATGGGGTAGGACATCATCAGGAAGGCGCGGCCGCCCAGGGCGGGGTTCATGAAGTTCATGCCCAGACCGCCGAAGAGCTGCTTGACCACGATGATGGCGAAGAAGTCGCCGATCAGAATGGTCCAGTAGGGCAGGGTCACGGGGCAGACGAAAGCCAGCAGCACGCCGGTAACAGCGGCGGACAGATCGCCGTTGGCGCAGGGCTTTTTGAGGAGCTTGCGGTAGGCCCACTCGAAGAACTCACAGCCGGCCACGGACACGGCGGTGAGGGTGAGGGCACGGGGACCAAAGACATAGACGGCCATGGCCAGCGCGGGGATGAGGGCGATGAGCACATCCAGCATCAGCCGGGTGGTGTTCACCGGGGAGCACACATGGGGCGAGGAGGCCACGGTCAGTTTGACATTTTTCGGATCGATCATGCTTTTTTCGCCTCCATTTCCGCCTTGCGCTTGGCAGCCAGGTTGCGGATCTCAAATTTGGCGGTGCGGAAGGACTGGACCAGGGGCACACGGGCGGGGCAGATGTAGTTACAGGAGCCGCACTCGATGCAGTCCATCAGGTTCAGGCCCTCGGCCTCGTCCCACAGACGCTTTTCCGCGTAGAGGTGCATATAAACGGGGGTGAGGTGCATGGGGCAGACGTTGACGCAGCGGCCGCAGCGGATGCAAGTGGGATTTTCCACGTGCTCGCCGGCCTCGGCCTTGGTCATGCACAGCATGGCGTTGTTGCCCTTGATGGTGGCGGCGTCCAGGTTGTACTGGGCAATGCCCATCATGGGGCCGCCCATGAGGATGCGGTCGGGCTCTTCCTGGAAGCCGCCGGCCTCTTCCACCAGATGGAGCAGCGGGGTGCCGAAGGGAACCAGCACGTTGCGGGGCTGGGCCAGGGCGTCGCCGGTGAGGGTGACCACGCGCTGGGTCAGAGGCTTGCCTTCCACCACGGCGTCATAGACGGCGGCGGTGGTACCGGCGTTGAAGACGGCGCAGCCCACGGTGGCGGGCAGACCGCCGGGGGGGATCTCACGGCCGGTGATGCGCTGGATGAGCTGCTTTTCTGCGCCCTGGGGGTAACGGGTGCGGCAGGCCACGATCTGGATGCCGTCGCAGGCCAGGGACTGCATTTTCTCGATGGCGTCGGGCTTGTTGTCCTCGATGCCGATGTACGCCTCCTTCAGACCAAAGGTCTGCATGAGGATCTTCACGCCGCCGATGATCTTGTCGCCATGCTCCAGCATCATGCGGTGGTCGGCGGTGATGTAGGGCTCACACTCCGCCGCGTTGACGATGAGGGTGTCCACCTTGCCCAGACCGGAGCTGATCTTGACATGGGTGGGGAAGCCGGCGCCGCCCATGCCGGTGATGCCCGCTTCCCGGACGATGTCCACGATCTCCTGAGCGGAGAGCTTGGCGTAGTCGGGATGGGGGGTGAGCTCCGAGGCGAAGGTGTTCTGGAAATCGTTCTCGATGACCACGGAGAGCATCTTCCCACCGCCACAGTAGGGACGCGGCTCAATGGCCACCACTTTGCCGGACACGCTGGCGTGGATGGGAGCGCCCAGGCCAGTCGGCTGGGCGATCTTCTGGCCCACCGTCACCTGATCTCCCACCTGCACCACAGGCGCGCAGGGTGCGCCCACGTGCATGGACATGGCGAGCACCACCTGAGCCGGAGCATTATGGAGAGATTCCACCGCCTTGGTGCAGGTCAGTTCCTTCCGCTCCTTGGGATGCACGCCGCCATAGAAGGATAGTTTCATAGGTCCACCTCACAAATCAGGCCCCATACGGGGCCAGTTTCAGACGGGAACAGTGGCATCTTCCCGCTGTTTTCTGCCGTGGAAGAGCACGGTCTTAAACATTCATTATCATACCGCAATCCCCACAAAATGTCTAGTACTTCGGTAAAAAAACAAAATTCCCTCTCTTTTTTCCAAACCTACCTATTTCATATAGCAGGCCCGGATTGTGAATACTTTAACACAGTATCAGACTATCGGTTCGAAGAAAATCCGGTTGACAAACGGGAAACTGTGGAGTATGATAATCAGTAATTTCACCTGTTCCGGTCCGCCGGACAGCGGGAAGGG
>DXGA01000119.1 GCA_019114165.1 Candidatus Flavonifractor merdipullorum
GGGAGAAGACCCAGTCACGCAGCTTGTAGTTTACCTTGGCGTGGCCGATCCCCTTCTCCTCCAGCCACTTGGTGATAACGGGGATGGCGTCCTTCACCGTCAGGCCGTTGAGGAAGTCGGAGTTGACCAGGATGCCCGTCTCGTCCTTGGCGGTGAAGGCGGCCTTCTGCACGTCCTCCCCGCCGGACACCACCTCGACGATCTCGCAGCCGAATTTCTTGGCAAACTCCCAGTCCCTCTCGTCGTGGGCGGGGACGGCCATGATGGCCCCGGTGCCGTAGGTGGACAGGACATAGTCGGAGATGAAGATGGGGATGTGCTTGCCGTTCACCGGGTTGACCCCCTCCACCCCGGAGAGCTTCACGCCGGTCTTTTCCTTGTTCAGCTCGGTGCGCTCCAGATCGGACTTGGAGGCGGCGGCGGCCTGGTAGGCCTTCACCTCGTCGGCGTTGGCCAGCTTGCCGCCCTCCAGCCAGCCCTTCACCAGGGCGTGCTCGGGAGAGAGCACCATGTAGGTGGCGCCGAACAGGGTATCGGGACGGGTGGTGTACACCACGATCTCCTCGCCGGTGGTGGCCTTGAAGGTCACTTCCGCGCCGGTGGAGCGGCCGATCCAGTTCTTCTGCTGGACCTTCACCCGCTCGATGAAGTCCAGGTCGTCCAGATCGTCGATGAGGCGCTGGGCGTACTCGGTGATCTTGAGCATCCACTGGCTCTTCTCCTTGCGGATGACGGGGGAGCCGCAGCGCTCACACACGCCGTCCACCACTTCCTCGTTGGCCAGCACGCACTTACAGGAGGTACACCAGTTCACCGGCATGGTGGACTTATAGGCCAGGCCCTTCTTCCACAGCTGGAGGAAGATCCACTGGGTCCACTTATAATACTCGGGGTCGGTGGTGTTGATGACCCGGTCCCAGTCGAAGGAATAGCCCAGCATATGGAGCTGCTTGGTGAAATTCTCGATGTTGTCGTGGGTCACCTTGGCGGGATGGATGTGGTTTTTGATGGCGTAGTTCTCGGTGGGCAGACCGAAGGCGTCATAGCCCATGGGGAAGAGCACATTATAGCCGTCCATGCGGCGCTTGCGGGCCACCACATCCATGGCGGTATAGGGGCGGGTGTGGCCCACGTGCAGACCCTGTCCGGAAGGATAGGGGAACTCCACCAGAGCATAGAACTTGGGCTTATCGCCGCCGTTCTCGGTGGCAAAGGTCTTTTCCTCCTGCCACTTCTTCTGCCATTTGGGCTCGATGCTGGCAAAATCGTACTTCAAAATCTCTCACGCTTTCCTTATCTGAAATCCCCGCTGCTTGTATCAATAGACGGGTTGATATCCAATCTTGCATATTATACTTGAAATATACGGATATTGCAAGTGTTTCCCCTTACACCCGCTTCCAGGTGGTGCCCTCCTTGGTGTCGATGAGCTCCACGCCCATGGCCTTGAGCTCGTCGCGGATGCGGTCGGCCTCCGCCCAGTTCTTGGCCTTCTTGGCCTCGGTCCGCTGGGCCACCAGCGCGTCGATGGCCGGGTCGGTCTCCACGGCGGGCGTCTCCTTCTGGGCGGTGCGCACCTTGTCGGCCCGGTCCAGAAGACGCAGGCCCAGCACCTGATCCAGCTGGCCGATGACCGCCAGCTTGGTGGCGCCCGGCACCTTGGCCTTGAGGATATCATAGAGGGCGGTGACGCCCATGGCGGTATTCAGGTCGTTGCCCACCACTTCGATGAACTTCTCCCTGGCCTCGTCCACCTTCTCCTGCTCCACGGCGCCCTCCACGGGGATGGCCGCGATGCGCGCCACCAGCTTCTGATAGGCCGCCGCCGCATTGTCCAGGTTTTCCCAGGAGAACACCAGGCCCTTGCGGTAGTGGGACTGGAGGCAGAAGAAACGGTACACCATGGGATCGTAGCCCTTCTCCTCCAGCAGGGAGACGGTCAGAAATTCACCCTTGGACTTGCTCATCTTGCCGGTGTTGGTGTTGAGGTGGTGGACATGGAACCACTGGGGGCACCAGGGATGGCCCAGATAGGCCTCCGACTGGGCGATCTCGTTGGTGTGGTGGGGGAAGGCGTTGTCCACGCCGCCGCAGTGGAGGTCCAGATACTCGCCGTTATACTTCATGGAGATGCCGGAGCACTCGATGTGCCAGCCGGGATAGCCCACGCCCCAGGGAGAATCCCACTTGAGGGCCTGATCCTCAAACTTGCTCTTGGTGAACCAGAGGACGAAGTCGGCCTTGTTGCGCTTGTTCTGGTCCTCTTCCACGCTGTCGCGGACGCCCACGGCCAGATCTTCCTCGTCGTGGTCGTTGAAGACATAATATTTATCCAGCTTGGAGGTGTCAAAATAGATGTTGCCGCCGGCCTGATAGGCGTAGCCCTTCTCCAGAAGCCGGGTGACGATGTTGATATACTCGTCGATGCAGCCGGTGGCGGGCTGGACCACGTCGGGGCGCTTAATGTTCAGCTTCTCGCAGTCGGCAAAAAAGGCGTCGGTGTAGAACTGGGCGATCTCCATGACGGTCTTGTGCTCCCGCTTGGCGCCCTTTAACATCTTGTCCTCGCCGGTATCGGCGTCGGAGGCCAGATGGCCCACGTCGGTGATGTTCATGACGCGGTGGACGTCATAGCCCGCAAAACGGAGGAACTTTTCCAGCACGTCCTCCATGAGGTAGCTGCGCAGATTGCCGATATGGGCAAAGTGATACACGGTGGGGCCGCAGGTGTACATCTCCACCTTGCCGGGGGTATGGGTACGGAATTCATCCTTGCTGTGGGTCAGAGAGTTATAAAGATACATGATGTTTTCTCCTTATCTCAACAGTTTTATACTGCCGTTTTGTTTTTGTCGCTTTGCGCTTCCAGCAGATGCTCCACAAACTCCAGCCGGGAACTGATGGCCTGAAGCTCCTTTTGCAGGGGGTCGGTGATGTGGATCTGATCCACGTTGGAGGCGTAATTCACCTTTTCGCCGGCGATGCGCACCACCCGGGCGGGCACGCCCACGGCGGTGGCGTCGGGGGGGATCTCGCTCAAAACCACCGCGTTGGCCGCGATACGGGAATTATCCCCCACTTTGAAGGGGCCCAGCACCTTGGCGCCGCAGGAGATCATGACGTTGTTGCCGATGGTGGGATGGCACTTGCCCTGATCCTTGCCGGTGCCGCCCAGGGTGACGCCGTGATAGATGAGGCAGTCGTCCCCCACCTCGGCGGTCTCGCCGATGACGATGCCCATGCCGTGGTCGATGACGAAGCGGCGTCCGATCCTGGCCCCGGGGTGGATCTCGATGCCGGTCCAGAAGCGGCTCCACTGGGAGACGAACCGGGCCAGAAACTTCAGGTGGTGACAGTAGAGAAAATGAGCGATGCGGTGATAGATGATGGCGTGTACGCCGGGATAGAGCAGGAAAATCTCCAGCTTGCTCCGGGCCGCCGGGTCGCGGGCCTGATAGGCCGCCAGGGTCTCGCCTAACCGTGTCATAGAGACACCCTCCTTCCATTTGGGGAACAAAAAACGCCCCTCACGCCCCATCGGGCGCAAGAGGCGGCTAACAATAGTCGCGGTTCCACTCTCGCATTGACTCAGCCCCAGTCCAATAACCGGGTCAGCCCGCTATCGGCGGCCAACCGGAGGCCATTACGCCCCACGCTCCCGGATGCACTTCACCTCCGCCCGGACAGACCTGCTTGCAGCCGGTGACAGGTCCTCTCTGTGTCTGGGGAAAGAGGCTACTCTTTCCGTTCCTCGCGTTCATACTTCATTATATTAGCATGGTCCCCCGGTGGTGTCAAGAGGTTTGACAGGGGGATACCGGTATGCTATCATGCAGTTAACCGAAAAAGGAGGGAGTTTTATGGCTTGTACCACCTGCCCGGAGTGCGGACACAGCGTTTCGGTTTTTGCCTCTTCCTGTCCCGGCTGCGGCTTTCCCATCGCGCCGTCCTATGACGTGATCCTCCTTGGGGTGCATGAGGAAAAGGAACTGGCCTTCATCCGTTACCGGAACTGGTCGGGCGTCTCCGAAGAGGCCGCCCGGGAGGATCTTCTCTTCCGCCTTCCCCTGCTCATCGCGGAAAAATGTTCCTATCAGGACGTGCAGGCCATCCAGCAGGCGCTCACTGGTTTTACCCTCAAGCTGGTTCCGGCAGGCACCGGCAAAACTGCCGTCAAAAAAGAGGTATCCCCCAGAAAACAGTTTTTCCTCCCCCGCTTTCTGGGCTGCCTGACCGCCATGCTGGTGTGGTCCATCGTGATGGCCTTCCTCTCCTGACG
>DXGA01000120.1 GCA_019114165.1 Candidatus Flavonifractor merdipullorum
GCATCAACCATAAACTGTGTGTTTGTAAGGAGGAATCGCTATGGACATCCAAATCATCCCTCTCATCATCGTGGTAGCCTATCTCGTTGGTATGCTGCTGGTGGGCTTCATCGTAGGTAAGTTGAACATCAAGGACAGCAAGGACTATATGCTGGCCGGACGGCGGATGGGCCTTTTCATGGTGGCCTTCTCCCTGTCGGCCAACAACATCGGCGGCGGCTCCACCACCGGTCTGGCGGAAAAGGCCTTCGGCAGCTGGGGCATGAGCGCCATGTGGTATGTGCTGGCCGCGTCGGTGGCCATGATCCCGCTGGCCTACTTCGCCCCCAAGATCCGTAAGACCATGGCCGTCACCATTCCGGAAGTGGTGGGACGCCGCTTCGGTAAGGTGTCCAGCACCTTTACCGCCATTCTGAGCATCCTCTCCCTCTTCTGCCTCACCTCCTCCCAGATTGCCGCCTCCGGCTCGGTGGTGGCCACCCTCACCGGCGTGCCCACCAATGTGGCGCTGGTCATTGCCGGTCTGGTGGTCATCCTGTACACCACCTTCGGCGGCATGATCGCCGACCAGATTTCCGACCTGGTGCAGTTCATCATCATCATTCTGGGTCTGGCCATCGCCACGCCCTTTGTCATCCAGGGCTGCGGCGGCTGGGAGGCCGTCTCCGCCGCGCTGCCTCCCGTCCAGCTGGACTTTACCAAGATCGGCTGGGTGACCATCATCGGCTACATCTTCAACTATTTCTGCACCTTCCTGGCCGGCCCGGAGATGGTCTCCCGCTTTGAGACCGCCAAGGACGAGAAGACGGCCCGCAATGCCTCTCTGCTCTCCGCCGTGCTCATGGCCGCCATGTCGGTGTTCCCCACCCTGCTGGGTCTGACCGCGCTGGCGGTGAAGGATACCATTCCCAACCTGGCGGAAAACGGCTCCAACGCCATGATGGCCGTCACCTCCGCCCACGCCCCCGCCATCATCGTGGGTCTCATCTCGGCCGCCATCATCTGCGCCACCATGTCCTCCGCCGACTCCAACCTCCTCTGTATGTCCACCATGGTGATGAACGACCTCTACATGGGGCTGGGGGGCAAAAAGCATCTGAGTGAAAAGCAGATCGTCTTCTATACCCGCCTTTGCAATGTCATTGCCGCCGTGGTGGCCATTGGCATCTCCATGGCCGGGATCTCCATCGTCATCATGAACACCTTTGCCTTCGGCATCCGCTGCGCCGGTCCCTTCGCCGCCTACGGCCTGGGACTGGTGGTGCCCAAGGCCACACGGCACTCCGGTATTATCTCCCTCTTTGCCGGTACGGTGGGATTCTGCTTCTGGCAGTGGCTCAGCGGCGGCGATTTCTACCTGGGCATCCTGCCGGTGGTCTTCGGCTGCGCCGTGAGCGTGGTGGCCTTCTTCCTGGTCAACCTGGTGGAGTGGAAGATGGGCGTGGAACCGGCTCCCTCTGCCTACGTGGAGGAGAGAGTGGAGAGTGAAAAGTGAAAAGTGAAGAGTGAAGAGTGAAGAGAAGGGAACTGGAAACCTTCTGCGCTGAACCGACCGATGCAGGGGCGGCCTTTGTGGTCGCCCCTGCTGGTGTGTACGGGCGGGGCGGCCAGTGTCCGCCCCCTACGCCGGTATGAATGGTACTTTTGTGCGCCCCGCCGTCTATGCACTACTTACCGAACCGAGCGTCTATGGAAGCTTTCTTTGCCTACTTTCTTTCTCGAAAGAAAGTAGGGGGTTGATTTTTTGGTGAAAAGGTGTATACTGGGGGCTGTACAGAAGTACCGCTTCTGTGAAAACCGAATAATCAGATTCTTCAGGGCAGGGTGCAATTCCCTACCGGCGGTAAAGCCCGCGAGCCGATCTCCCCTTGGGGAGGGACGCATGATCCGATGAAACTCCGGAGCCGACAGTACAGTCTGGATGAAAGAAGAATGCGCGGAAAAGGGGCATGTCCCCTTTGTTCCGTTTGTTTGCTGCTTCTGAAATGCCGTTGGTATTTCAGAATTTTTTTGACGTACGCGTCCCGGGAGTCTGTGACTTTCGGGACTTTTCTTTTTTGCGAGGTGATCCAACTTGCAAGACACCCAATGGATGGCCCGGGCCCTGGCACTGGCCCGGAAAGGAGCGGGACGGGTCAGCCCCAACACCATGGTGGGCTGCGTCATCGTCAAGGACGGGCAGGTCATCGGGGAGGGCTGGCACCAGAAATGCGGCTCCCTCCACGCCGAGCGCAACGCCTTCGCCGCCTGTACCCAGGACTCCGCCGGGGCCACGCTGTACGTCACCCTGGAGCCCTGCTGCCACTGGGGGAGGACGCCCCCCTGCACCGACGCCATCCTGGAACACAAAATCGCCCGGGTGGTGGTGGGCTGTCTGGACCCCAACCCGCTGGTGGCCGGAAAGGGCGTGGAACTTCTGCGGGCACATGGGGTGGAGGTGACCACAGGGGTGCTGGAAGGGGAATGTAAGGCCTGCAATGCGGTCTTCTTCCACTACATCCAGACCAAAACCCCCTTTGTGGTCCTCAAGTACGCCATGACCCTGGACGGCAAGATCGCCGCCTATACCGGCCACAGCCGGTGGGTCACCGGTGAGACCGCCAGAGCCCACGTCCACGAAACCCGCAACTGGCTGTCCGCCATTCTGGTGGGAGTGGGCACTGTGCTGGCCGACGATCCCCTCCTCACCTGCCGCATGGAGGGAGGACGCAACCCGGTGCGCATCGTGTGCGACAGCCATCTGCGCACCCCGCTCACGTCTCAGCTCATCCGCACGGCGAAAGAGGCGCCCACCCTCCTGGCCGCCGTGGAGCGCGGCGAAACCGCCGAAGAGCTGGAAGCGGCGGGGGCGGAAATCCTGCTCTGCAAAGAAAAAGAGGGGAAGGTGGACCTTGCCGACCTGATGGCAAAGCTGGGCGCCCGCGGCATCGACAGCGTGTTGCTGGAAGGGGGCGGGGAACTGGCCTTCTCCGCGCTGGAGGCCGGGGTGGTACACAAGGTGCAGGCCTACATCGCCCCCAAGCTGGTGGGCGGCAGGACCGCCAAAACGCCTCTGGGCGGCGCGGGCTTTCCCACCATGGACCGGGCGGTCCGGCTGGAACACCTGACCCTCACCCGGTTGGGCGACGACATTCTCATGGAGGGCGATGTGCCATGTTTACCGGAATCGTAGAAGAAATGGGCAAGATCAGCGCCATCCGGCAGGGGGCCAAAAGCGCCCAGCTCACCATTCAGGCCCAAACCGTACTGGAGGGGACCAGGATCGGGGACAGCATCGCCGTCAACGGGGTGTGTCTCACCGTGACCAGTCTGTCGGCAAGCGCCTTTACCGCCGACGTGATGGCCGAATCCCTCCGGCGGTCCGCGCTGGGCGACCTGTCGCCGGGGTCCCCTGTCAATCTGGAGCGGGCCATGGCCGCCAACGGCCGCTTCGGCGGACACATCGTCTCAGGCCACATCGACGGCACCGGTACCATTTTCTCCTTCCGCAGGGAGGATAACGCCGTATGGGTCACCGTGGCTACTCCCGCCAACCTCCTGCGCTACATCGTGGAAAAAGGGTCCGTTGCCATCGACGGCGTCAGCCTGACGGTGGCCGCCGTCACCGGGCGGGACTTTTCCGTCTCCCTCATCCCCCATACCGGGGCACAGACCATCCTCCTCCAGAAGCGGGTGGGGGATCAAGTCAATCTGGAGTGCGACATCATCGGCAAATATGTGGAAAAGCTCTTGCAGCCCCACAAGGAGACCAACATCACCATGGAATTTCTGGCCGAACACGGCTTTTGACAGCAAGGAGCGAAAGAACATGAACGAGACATTCAGCACCATTGAAACCGCACTGGAAGACCTGCGGGCCGGACGGCTCATCATGGCCATCGACGACCCCGACCGGGAAAATGAGGGGGACCTCATCTGTGCCGCCCAGTTCGCCACCACCGAAAACGTCAACTTTATGGCGGTCCACGGAAAGGGCCTCATCTGTACCCCCATGAGTCAGGCCGTGGCCGACCGGTTGGGTCTGGAGCAGATGGTGAAGGTGAACACCGACAACCACCAGACCGCCTTCACCGTCTCCATCGACCATGTGGACACCACCACCGGCATCTCCGCCGAGGAACGGGGCTATACCTGCCGGGCCTGCGCAGATCCCGACACCAAGCCCGAGCAGCTCCGCCGTCCCGGCCATGTGTTTCCGCTGGTGGCCCGTCCCGGCGGCGTCCTCAAGCGCAACGGCCACACCGAGGCCACCGTGGACCTGTGCCGCCTGGCCGGGCTGGAAGAGTGCGGCCTGTGCTGCGAGATCATGCGGGAAGACGGCACCATGATGCGCACCACCGAGCTGCTCCAGAAGGCGGCGGAGTGGGGCATCCACGTCATCACCATCAAGGACTTGCAGGACTACTGCCGCCGCCATGAAAAGCATGTGGTCCGGCAGGCCTGCGCCAAAATGCCCACCCGGTTCGGCACCTTCCAGATCTACGGCTATGTGAACGACCTGACCGGCGAGCACCATGTGGCCCTGGTCAAGGGCGACATCGGGGACGGCAAGAATCTTCTCTGCCGGGTCCACTCCGAGTGTCTCACCGGCGACGTGTTCGGCTCCTGCCGCTGCGACTGCGGCCAGCAGCTCTCCGCCGCCATGGAGCGCATCGAGCAGGAGGGAAGAGGCATTTTGCTCTATATGCGTCAGGAAGGACGGGGCATCGGCCTTATCAATAAGCTCAAGGCCTACGAGCTTCAGGAGCAGGGCTTTGACACCGTGGAAGCCAATGTGAAGCTGGGCTTTGCCCCGGATTTGCGGGAGTACTGGATCGGCGCGCAGATTTTGCAGGACCTGGGGGCCAGGGAGCTGCGGCTCCTCACCAACAACCCGGAAAAAGTTTACGGCCTGGACGGTTTCGGCGTGGAGATCGTGGAGCGTGTGCCCATTGAGATTGCCCCCCAGAAGGACGACGCCTTCTATCTCCACACCAAGAAGGTCAAAATGGGCCATATCCTCAGCGAGGAAGTGTAAAAGGGGCGGGGCGCACAGTGTGCGCCCCCTACACAGCGCAGAAATAGCCGTGAAAGCGCCTGGGGGAAGTGCAGAAGGGGGGTATCCCCCCTTCCTTCGCCTTTGGTTCCCCCCTCGCGGTTGCCCAGAGCAACCGCTACGGCCTCCGCTAAAAATGTGCCACCGGCACATTTTCTTAACGCTGCGGGGGCCTGGCGCCGCCCGCGCAGGGCCGCCCCCCGCAGGGAAATCTGATCAAATGACAACATCACATCTTTGGAGGTATTACTATGAAAGTTCTGGAAGGTTCCTATGTCTCCGGCGGCAAGTTCGCCATTGTCGCGTCCCGCTTCAACGAGTTCATCGTCTCCAAGCTCATCTCGGGCGCGGAGGACACCCTGGTGCGCCACGGCGTCAGCAGCGACGACATCACCCTGGCCTGGGTGCCCGGGGCCTTTGAGATCCCCATCGCCGCCCTTCGGCTGGCCAAGAGCGGCAAGTATGACGCCGTCATCTGTCTGGGCGCGGTGATCCGCGGCTCCACCAGCCACTACGACTATGTGTGCAATGAGGTCTCCAAGGGCGTGGCCCAGGCCGGACTCCAGACCGGCGTGCCGGTGCTCTTCGGCGTGGTCACCACCGAGAACATCGAGCAGGCCATCGAGCGGGCCGGCACCAAGGCGGGCAACAAGGGGGCCGACGCCGCCATGGCCGCTTTGGAAATGGCCAGCCTTCTTCCCAAGCTGGACTAAACCACCCTTTTGGGGGTATGATAGGGAAAAAAGGAGGAGCGCTTATGTGTACCAGTCTGGCCTTTACCGGTTCCCACCCCTGCTTCGGACGCAATCTGGATCTGGAGGAATCCTTCGGGGAACAGATCGTCATTACCCCCCGGTCCTTTCCCCTGACCTTCCGCCGTCTGCCGTGTCAGAAAAACCATTATGCCATCATCGGCATGGCCCATGTGGCGGGCGGCGTGCCCCTCTACGCCGAGGCGGTCAACGAGAAGGGACTTTATATGGCGGGGCTCAACTTTCCCGGCAACGCCTGTTACTTCCCCCACGCCGATGACGGCGCGGCCGAAGCGGCTCCGTATGAGCTCATCCCCTGGCTGCTGGGCCAGTGCGCCACGATCGAAGAGACAAAGGACTTGCTGGAGCGGCTCCGGCTGCTGGACGAGCCCTTCGCGCCGGGGCTGCCGTCAGCACCCCTCCACTGGCACCTGTCCGACGGGCATACTTCGCTGGTGCTGGAGTCCATGGCCGACGGGCTTCACATTCACACCGACCCGGTGGGAGTGCTCACCAACAACCCGCCCTTCGACTTTCATCTCACCAACCTGCGGCAGTACCTCAATCTCACCGCCGCGTCGCCGGAAAACCGCTTCCATTCTGCCCTGTCCCTCTCTCCCTTCGGGCAGGGCATGGGCAGTCTGGGTCTGCCCGGCGATCCGTCCCCCGTGTCCCGCTTTGTCCGGGCGGCTTTTTATAAGTGGAACAGCCCCTGGGCGGAGGAGGAAGTGGGCCGCATGACCCAGTGCTTCCATGTGCTGGACGGGGTGGCCATGGTGCCCGGATCGGTGCGCACCCCGGAAGACAAGCTGGATCAGACCACCTATTCCTGCTGCATCTGCCCCGGGGAAGCGGGGGTCACCTACTACTATAAAACGGCCTCCAACCAGCGGATCTGCGCGGTACGCATGGCGGAACACCAGATGGACCAGACAGAACTGGCCGTATTTCCCCTGAAAACGGAACAGGATATCTGCTGGCACAATCCGTGACGGATGGGAATCTGAAAATCATCTTACAGTGAAAAGCGGGTGTCATAGATTGACGGTGGAAATGGCGCCATGCTGCAATCGCCTCACCTACAAAAAGGAAGGGGAGACTTGGAGCATGAATCAGAAACTGCGTACCAGACTGGTGTCCACCCTGGCGGTTGCGGCACTGATGTGCACCTCCGCGGCGGCGGCCAGCAAAGTCACCACCAAAATGATCGAGGCAAACTACATGGGTATCCGCCTGGTGGTGGATGGCGTGGAGGTAACCCCCAAGGACGCCAACGGCAACAAGGTGGAGCCCTTTGCCAGCAGCGGAACCACCTATCTGCCCGTGCGCGCCATCGGCGAAGCCCTGGGCAAGGAGGTCACCTGGGACGGCAGCACCGCCACCATTTATGTGGGTGACATCCCCGGCCAGGCCGATAGCTGGATGAAGAAGCTGCCCCCCTATCAGGTCAGCGACCAGAGCCAGATCTTCGACGGCAGCGACCCCAAGAAGCATATGAGCATCAAGGGAAAAACCGTCAATGAGGGCGTTTACCTCAAGCTTGAATGGGGAAAAGGCGAGAGCTACGCCATGTGGAACACCGACCTGAAGTATGACAGCATGACCTTCACCGTCGGCCATGTGGACGGCACCCAGGAGCGGGACCTGACCATGGACGTCTATCTGGACGGCGAGATCGCCGACTCCTACGAGCTGCCCTGGGACGGCCAGGCGCAGACCTTTACCATTCCCCTCAACCGCGCTGCCAATGTCAAAGTGCTCTTCCGCGGGACCTATATCAGCGACGAAGCCGAGTGCGGCATGTATGACATCTCGTTCTCCTGACGCTGCCCCTTAATTTGACAGCCCATCGACGCGAGACCAGATTTTCTGGTCTCGCGTCAGCTTGTCAAAAAAGTCTGTTGTGATCTGCGAAAAAGAATGCAGACTTTCGCAATATCATTTTTTGATTTGCCCTACGCGGGCGGCGCCAGGCCCCCGCAGCGTTAAGAAAATGTGCCGGTGGCAC
>DXGA01000121.1 GCA_019114165.1 Candidatus Flavonifractor merdipullorum
GTCAACGGCATCACCAAGGGGGATTGGCTGGACGCCTTCCTCTTCGGCATCTCCATCGCCGTTGGTTTGACCCCTGAGATGCTCCCCATGATCGTCACTACCTGCCTTGCCAAGGGCGCGGTCTCCATGAGCAAAAAGCAGACCATCGTCAAAAACCTCAACTCCATCCAGAATTTTGGGGCCATGGATATCCTGTGTACCGACAAGACCGGCACCCTTACCCAGGACAAGGTGGTCCTGGAATACCATCTGGACGTGTCCGGGCGGGAGGATACCCGCGTCCTCCGCCACGCCTACCTCAACAGCTATTTCCAGACCGGCTACAAAAACCTCATGGACATCGCCATCATCCAGAAAACCGAAGAGGAAGAGGAGCAAAATCCCCAGCTCACCGACCTCTCCAGCGCCTATGTGAAGGTGGACGAGATCCCCTTCGACTTTGCCCGGCGGCGTCTCTCCACCGTGGTGCAGGACAAGCAGGGCAAGACCCAGATGGTCACCAAGGGCGCGGTGGAGGAGATGCTCTCCATCTGCTCCTACGCCGAATATGAGGGCAGCGTCCAGCCGCTCACCGACGCGCTGCGCCGTGAGATCCTGACCACGGTGGACGGTCTCAACGAAAACGGCTTCCGGGTGCTGGCCATCGCTCAGAAAAGCAATCCCTCTCCGGTGGGCGCCTTCGGCGTGAAAGACGAGCGGGATATGGTGCTGCTTGGCTATCTGGCCTTCCTGGACCCCCCCAAGGAGTCCACCGCCGACGCCATCCGCGCCCTGAAAGAGCACGGCGTCACCGCCAAGATCCTCACCGGCGACAACGACAAGGTCACCCGCACCATCTGCAAGCAGGTGGGACTGCCCGTCAAGAATATGCTGCTGGGCGCCGATCTGGACCGGATGGACGATGCGGAACTGGCCCGGGCCGCTGAAAAGACCGACGTCTTCGCCAAACTCTCCCCCGAGCAGAAGGCCCGGGTGGTGTCCGTCCTCCGGGCTGCCGGACACACCGTGGGCTTTATGGGAGACGGCATCAACGACGCCGCCGCCATGAAGGCCGCCGACATCGGCATCTCGGTGGACTCCGCCGTGGACATCGCCAAAGAGTCGGCCGACATCATCCTGCTGGAAAAAGATCTGATGGTGCTGGAAGAGGGCATCATTGAAGGCCGTAAAACCTACGCCAATATGATCAAATACATCAAAATGACCGCCTCTTCCAACTTCGGCAATATGTTTTCCGTCCTGGCCGCCTCGGCCCTCCTCCCCTTCCTGCCCATGGCCAGCATCCATCTCCTCCTCCTCAACCTCATCTATGATCTCTCCTGCACCGCCATCCCCTGGGACAACGTGGACCCGGAGTATCTGGCCGTCCCCCGCAAGTGGGACGCCTCCTCGGTGGGCAGCTTCATGATCTGGATCGGGCCCACCAGCTCCATCTTCGATTTTGCCACCTACCTCTTTATGTACTTCGTCTTCTGCCCCCTCTTTGTCTCCCACGGAGTCCTCTTCAACGATCTGGCCAACCACTTCAGCGGCCCGCAGCTGGAACAGATGCAGGGGGCTTACATCGCCCTCTTCCAGGCCGGATGGTTCGTGGAATCCATGTGGAGCCAGACCCTGGTCATCCACATGATCCGCACCCCCAAGCTCCCCTTCCTCCAGAGCCGGGCCTCCGCGCCGCTGACCCTCATGACCCTCACCGGTATCACCGTCCTCACCCTCATTCCCTTCACCCCTCTGGGCGCGATGCTGGGCCTGGCGGCCCTTCCCCTTCCCTTCTTCGCCTTCCTCATCCCCTGCATTCTGCTCTATATGATTTTGGCTACCAGCCTGAAAAAAGCCTACGTCCGCCACTTCGGCGAGCTTTTATAAGAGAAAGGAGATCTAACGTATGATGATCCGCTGGTCGGAACTGTGGTTGAAGCTCTTCGGACGCACCCAGCTCTGGGGCGTTGATATGGGCTTCTGGGTGGCCATGGCGGCGGTGCTCCTCATCGTCATCGCCATGAACGTCATCTTCTGGAGCATGAAGCCCAAAAAGCATTAAAAAGAAAACCGGCTGATTTCACCCGAATCAGCCGGTTTTTGTCATATGAAAAGAACATCTGCGGATGGGGCGGCCAGTGTCCGCCCCCTACGGACCGCTTCCCTATCTCTTATCTCTTATCTTTTCTCTCTTATCTCCGCTCAGTGGCACTGCGCCCAGCTCTGGCCGGAATGGGCTTCGGCGGTAAGCGGTACCGCCAGTTTTGCCACCCCCTCCATCTCCTCAGTGAGAAGGGCGCATACCCGGTCCGCCTCTTCCTCCGGACACTCCACGATCAGTTCATCGTGGACCTGGAGCACCAGACGGGCTTCCAGTCCCTCGGCCCGCAGCCGGGCATCCACCCGGATCATGGCCTTTTTGATGAGGTCGGCGGCGGTGCCCTGGATGGGGGCGTTGAGGGCTACCCGCTCGCCAAAGGAACGGGTGTTGAAGTTGCTGGATTTCAGCTCAGGCAGCCAGCGGCGGCGGCCCATGATGGTGGAGACGTACCCCTTTTCTCTGGCGTCCTCCACCACCTGGGTCATATAAGCCCGGACGCCGGAATAGGTTTCAAAGTAGCGTTCCATATATTCCTTGGCCTCCCGGCGGGTGACCCCAATGTCCTGAGACAGAGAGAAATCCGAAATACCGTAGACGATGCCGAAGTTGACCGCCTTGGCCCGGCGGCGCATCTCGTGGGTCACCAGCTCGGCGGGCACGCCGAACACCTGGGACGCCGTGACAGTGTGGATGTCCTCCCCCGAACGGAAGGCGGCGATCATGTGCTCGTCCCCGGCGATGTGGGCCAGCAGGCGCAGCTCGATCTGGGAATAGTCGGCGTCCACCAGCACATGGCCCGGCCCGGCCACGAACATTTTGCGCAGCTCCGCCCCCAGTTCCGTTCGGATGGGAATGTTTTGCAGATTGGGTTCGGTAGACGAAAGCCGTCCCGTGGCGGTGACGGTATTCTGGAAGGACGTATGAATCCGTCCGTCCGGCGCGATCACCTTGGTCAGGCCGTCCACATAGGTGGATTTCAGCTTGGTGAGCTGCCGGTAGTCCAGCACCGCGTCCACGATGGGGTGCTTGTCCCGCAGCTTCTCCAGCACTTCCGCATTGGTGGAGTAGCCGGTCTTGGTCTTCTTTACCGGGGGAAGCCCCAGTTTTTCAAACAAAATCTTGCCGAATTGCTGGGTAGAGTTGATGTTGAAGGTCTCCCCCGCCAGCTCGTAGATGGCCGCCTGGTCGGCGGCAATCCGCCCTTCCAGCATCTGGCCAAACTCGGTCAGCGCCTTCCGGTCTACCAAAAAGCCCTCCTGCTCCATCCGGGCCAGCACCGGACACAGGGGGAGTTCCAGCTCATAGTAAAGTGTATGCATCCCCAGCTCTTCCAACCGGGGGGCCATGACCTCCTTCAGTGCGCCGATGAGGGCGCAGTGAGAGAGAAAAGCGCCCAGCACCGCCGTTGTATCCGCCAAAGGCGTAAAGGCGTCAGGGGCCAGATAGGTCTCCTTGGCCTTGGCCGCTTCGTGGTTGAAATAGGTCACGTCCAGCTTTTCCAGCTCATAGCTGCCGTCGGTGGGGGAGAGCAGATAGGCCGCCAGCGCGGTATCGAAGACAAACCCCTCACCCTCGATGCCCTCGGCCAGCAGCCGGGAAAGCAAGGTCTTCACGTCGTGGGTGTTCTTCCTGATATCGGCGGCAAAGAGGGCCTTCAGGATCTCGTTATATCCCTCCAGCTTGGAGGCCATCAGAAGGGCGGCGTGGCTGTCCGTCTCGCTCTCCCAGTGCTCCACCACCACCACGTCCAGGGTGGGCAGGGCCAGCACGTCCACGCTCTCCTGCTGCCGCCAGATTGCCAGCAGCTCCTCCGCCCTTGCCCGGTCGGTCACTTCCTCGCTGGTACAGGTCCCCGTAAACGTCTCCTCTGCCTGCACCTCCCCCTGAGGGGCTTTCAGGCCCAGCCGGTCGATGAGCTTGGAAAACTCCAGTTTCAGGAGCAGGTCATAGAGGGCCGGTTCGTTGTATCCCTTGCGCACCGCGTCTTCCGGCGTAAAGTCGATGGGGGCGTCGGTGTGGATGGTGGCCAGCTCGTAAGAAAGTCTGGCCTGCTCCACGCCCTCGGTCAGCTTCTTGCGCACCGCCGGCTTGACCTCCAGCGCGTCCAGGTCCCTGTAAATCTCCTCCACGCTGGTGTAGCGCTGGATGAGGTCCATAGCGGTCTTCTCGCCAATGCCCTTCACGCCGGGGATATTGTCGCTGGCGTCTCCCATGAGGGCTTTCAGATCGATGATGTGGATGGGGTCGAAGCCGTACGCCTCCCGGAAGGCGTCGGGGGTCATCTCCCTGGTGGTGGTCTGGCCCATGCGGGTGGTCACCAGCTTGACCCGGGTGGAATCGGTCACCAGCTGGAGGGAGTCCTTGTCGCCGGTGACGATGACGGTCTCCCATCCCGCCGCCGCGTCCTTCACCGAAATGGTGCCGATGATGTCGTCCGCTTCCCAGCCGTCCAGCTCATAGCGGGGGATGTTCATGGCGTCCAGTACATCTTTCATCAGGGGAAGCTGGGCCGCCAGTTCCTCCGGCATCCCCTTCCGCTGGGCCTTATAGCCCTCATAGGCCAGATGGCGGAAGGTGGGCGCTTTCCGGTCAAAGGTGACGCACAGGGCCTGGGGCGCTTCCTCCTCCACCAGCTTGAGCAGGATATTCAAAAAGCCGTAGACGGCATTGGTGGGCGTCCCGTCCCGGGTGGTCAGCATCCGGATGCCATAGAAAGCCCGGTTGATGATGGAATTGCCGTCGATGACCATTAGTTTGTTCATAGTGTACCTCAGACTTTCTTACGTCTCGCCGTTTTCTTCCGACTCCTCGGCCCCGTTGTCCAGCAGCGCGCCCAACACCTCGTTATAGATCCGCTCGGGCTTGGCCTGGAACCCCTGGGCCAGCCGGTCGGCCTGGTCCTGGTTGACGCACAAAAGCTCGATGGTCATGATGTTGCCCCCCTCGTCGTCCAGACTCATGCGGGCGGTGAGGCTGCCGTCCTTCCGGGGAATGACGGTGGTGCGCACCTGGGCGTTGCGGCGAAGCACCCCGTTCACCCGGGCCAGGTTCACATTACACTTGTGGCGCACCGAATAGGCCAGGCTGCTCTCGCAGGCCGCGCCGTTCTGACGGCCCTTGTCGGTGATGGCGTACAGGTCGTTCTCCAGCGTCAGATGGCCGGTGTCCACCAGCTCCGCCACCGACTCGGCAAAGTCGAAATAATCCACGCCCTCGTCGCACATGGTCAGGTCGGTGAGGGTGGGAAAATCGATGGGGGAGGCGACGCGCGCCATGATGTAGAGAATGAGAAATTTAATGTCCAGCTTGTTGCGGATGAATCCAAAACGGCTCATGATGGACCACCTTTCCTGCAAAGTCCCTCTTTGCAGTTTGTTTTATCCATTATAAGAGATTTTATCCCCGTTGGCAAGGCCCCACAAAGGATTATGCCCCGGCCGGGGCGTTCCTTGTCGTATCTTGACAAAGGACGTCCCCTGCGGGTATCATAAAATGAAAGAATGCGTCAAATCAAGGGAGGTCTTTTCCCATGTTCAAATCTCCGCTGCGCCCTGTCCTGTGTACCGCCCTGGCCCTGAGCTTCTGTCTGTCCGGCTGCGGCGGTCCGGAGGAATCCGCCCTCTCCCCTCAGCCGGAACACAGCCTGCCTGTCCTGGCCCAGCCCTCCCCTTCCCTCACGCCGGAGCCTACCCCCACCCCCTATGACGGCCCCGAAAATCCCCTCACCGGTATGCCCATCGACAGCGACGCCCTCAACCGCCGCCCGGTGGCCATCATGCTCAACAACCTCAAGCAGGCCCTGCCTCAATTGGGCCAGTCTCAGGCCGACATCATCTATGAGTGTCTGGCAGAGGGCGGCATCACCCGGATGCTGGGCGTCTATCAGGACCCCAGTGAGGTGGGGGCCATCGGCTCCATCCGCTCGGCACGGCCTTATTACCTGGAGCTGGCCCTGGGGCACGACGCCATTTTCATCCACGCCGGCGGCAGCGAGGACGCCTACGCCGACATCAAAGCCTGGGGTGTCACCGCTCTGGACGGAGTCAACGGTCCTTACTGCGGCTCCTCTCCCGGCTCCAACCTCATGTGGCGGGACGCCGACCGGCGGCGCAACCTGGGCTATGAACACAGCGTCATCACCACCGGCAGCACCATTGAGGAAAAATTCGCCACTTATTCCTTCCGGCAGGAGCATAAAGACGGGTATACTTATCCCATCACCTTTGCCGACGACGGTACCCCAGAAGGCGGTACCACCGCCAACACCGTGACCGTCCCCTTCTCCAACTACAAGACCGGCGTTTTTACCTATGACGATGAGAGCGGCACTTACCTGGTGGAGGAGTACGGCAAGCCCTACGTGGACGGCAACACCGGCGAGCAGGTGGCCGTGACCAACGTACTGGTGGTGCAGACCAGCTGCTGGAACTCGGGGGACAAGTACGGACATATGGAAGTGGACCTCACCGGCAGCGGCAGCGGCTATTATGCCTGCGGCGGTAAGATCATCCCCATCCAGTGGAGCAAGCCAGACCGCAACAGCCCCTTTACCTACACCGATGAGAGCGGACAGCCCGTCGTGCTGGGCCGGGGGTCCAGCTATGTGAATATCATCCCCAACAGCGAAACGGTAACGGCGGAATAACACCAAGGAGGTCACCATGGAACGATACGAAGGTTTTGACCAGCTGGCCCGCTGGATCGACGAGAGCGACAACATCGTCTTTTTCGGCGGCGCGGGCGTGTCCACTGAGTCGGGCATCCCCGATTTCCGCAGCGTGGACGGACTTTACAATCAGCACTACAAATATCCCCCCGAAACCATCATCAGCCACAGCTTTTTCCAGCGGGACCCGGAGGAATTTTACCGCTTCTACCGGGAAAAAATGCTCTGGCCCGACGCAAAGCCCAATCCCGCCCACAAAAAGCTGGCCGAACTGGAGGGGACCGGAAAGCTCAAGGCGGTGGTCACCCAGAACATCGACGGGCTCCACCAGGCCGCCGGCAGCAAAAATGTCTTTGAACTCCACGGCTCGGTCCACCGCAACTACTGCATGAAGTGCCGCGCCTTCTATGATCTGGACTTCATGGTTCACAGCGACGGCGTGCCCAGATGCCCCGTGTGCGGCGGCATCGTCAAGCCCGACGTGGTGCTCTATGAGGAGGCCCTGGACGAAACCGTCATGCGGGGCGCGCTGGAGGCCATTGCAAAGGCCGACATGCTCATCATCGGCGGCACGTCTCTGGTGGTCTACCCCGCCGCCGGGCTGGTCCAGTACTATGGCGGCAAGAAACTGGTGCTCCTCAACAAGTCCCCCACCCCCTACGACCGGAAAGCCGATCTGGTGGTGGCCGCCCCCATCGGGGCGCTCATGGCCCAGCTGCCTGCCTATCTTTGAGACAGCGGGCAGCGCGCATAAAGCATCGGAGGGTCTTTTCGACCCTCCGATGCTCAGGCTGTCGAAAAAGTGGAACGCTGTGCAAGATAGCGGAAAGCACCTGCATAGACGTGGGCGCAAAATGTGCTCCCCTACAGGGCAGGACGGCGGGGCGGACAGTGTCCGCCCCCTACGCATGGGGGAAAACCTGCGGGTAAAGGGTAACGATACTCCATAAGGTTTCAGCGTACCTGGGGGAAGTGCAGAAGGGGGGTATCCCACCTTCTGCCCC
>DXGA01000122.1 GCA_019114165.1 Candidatus Flavonifractor merdipullorum
TCCATGTACAACACCCCGCCCTGCTGGTGCATCTATATGCTGGGTCTCATGCTGGACTGGGTGGAGGCCAACGGCGGCGTGACCGGTATGGAGCAGCGCAAGAAGGCCCGCGCCGGTATACTCTATGAGACGCTGGATCAGAGCCGTCTTTTCACCTGTGCCGCCAAGCCCGGCTCCCGTTCCGACATGAACGTCACCTTCCGTTCCGCCTCTCCTGAGCTGGACGCCAAGTTCGTGGCCGAGGCCACCGAGCAGGGTCTCGCCAGCCTGAAGGGTCACCGTTCGGTGGGCGGTATGCGTGCTTCTATCTACAACGCCATGCCCATGGAGGGCGTCGAAAAGCTGTGCGACTTCATCCGTAAATTCGACGCCGCCAACTGACTTTCTTTCGAGAAAGAAAGTCAGCAAAGAAAGCTTCCATTGAGCCTGGCACTTCCGGATACCTTGGCAGTTTACGTCTATGGACGCGAAATAAAGAATGCCCACCCTTTCTTGCGAGAAAAAAGTCAGCAAAGAAAGCTTCCATTGGGCCTGTCATTTCCGGATCTTGCGGAAGAAGAACGTATATAGACACGAAACAGGGAACACCCGGCGCTGCATCTTTGATCTACCGCCGGGTTTCCCTATCTTTTATCTCTTATCTATTGATCTCTTATCTCAATATTGGGGGTTTTTTCCATGCAGATTCTGACTATGAATAAGATTGATCCCGCCGGTCTGGAGGTACTGGAGCAGCAGGGCTTCCAGGTGGGCGACGCCATGGACGCGCCCGAGGGTCTCCTCCTCCGCTCCGCCAAGATCCACGATATGGACTTCCCCGCTTCCCTGCTGGCCGTGGCCCGCGCCGGCGCCGGCACCAACAATATCCCCATCGACCGCTGCTCCGAAGCGGGCATCGTGGTCTTCAACACCCCCGGCGCCAACGCCAACGCCGTAAAGGAACTGGCCATTGCCGCCATGCTCCTGGCCTCCCGCAACATCATCGGCGGCTCCGACTGGGTCCGTGAGCAGGCCGCCGCCGGCGCCGACGTGGCCGCCGCCGTGGAAAAGGGCAAATCCGCCTTCGTCGGTCCCGAGATCATGGGCAAGACGCTGGGTGTGGTCGGTCTGGGCGCCATCGGCGTGCTGGTGGCCAACGCCGCCGTTGCCCTGGGCATGGAAGTGGTGGGCTACGACCCCTACCTCTCCGTGGAGACCGCTCTGCGCCTCGACCGCCACGTCCGCATCGTCAAGGACGAGTCCATCCTGTGGAAGACTTCCGACTACATCACCCTCCACCTGCCCTACATGCCCCAGACCAAGGACACCGTCAACGCTGAGGTTCTGGAGCAGATGAAGGACGGCGTCCGCGTCCTCAACCTGGCCCGCGGCGAGCTGGTCAACGACGAGGCTATGCTTGCCGCCCTGGAAAGCGGCAAGGTGGCCTGCTACGTCACCGACTTCCCCAACAGCCGCATCGTCACCGATCCCCGGGTGGTGGCCATCCCCCATCTGGGCGCTTCCTCCCCTGAGAGCGAGCGCAACTGCGCCGTGATGGCTGCCCAGGAGCTGGTGGATTACCTGGAAAACGGCAACATCCGCAACTCCGTCAACCTGCCCGCCGCCGTTATGGAACGGGGCGGCGCGGCCCGCGTGTGCGTCATCCACCGCAACGTGCCCTCCGTGCTGGCCAGCATCACCACCGTCCTCTCCCAGCAGGGACTCAACATCGAGAACCTCACCAACAAGAGCGCCAAGGAGTACGCTTACACCATGGTGGACGTGGACGGCGCTGTCTCCCCCGACACCGCTTCCGCCCTCCAGAATCTGGAGAACGTCATCCGCGTTCGGGTGCTCCCCTGATTTTTGCCACATAACACGCGAGGTCAGAACCGTTTTTCGGTTCTGACCTCATTTTTTATTCCTCTGTTACCACCCAGCACCGGCCCGAACAGGGCGGCGCCGACAGTTGGAAGCAGCCTTTCTCTCCCTCCAGAGGCTGCTCCTCCCACAGACTCCCGCCCCCGTAAACAGTATTGTCGCTGTCCAGCAGGGGCTGGAGCTTCACGCCTTCCCCCAATTCCAGTGTCAGCTCCCCCGGTTCCCGGCTGAAATTGAAGGTAAACACCACCCGCTCGCCCCTTCCCTGCCGTTCGATGGCAAAGAGACAGGTTTCCTCTTCCATCGCCAGCCAGCGGAAGCCCTTGGGGCCATAATCTCCCGCCCACAGCGCCGGGTGATAGTGATACACCAGATTCAGGTCCCGGAAAAACCGCTGGAACTGCCGGTGCTCCTCCTGCTCCAGCAGCGCCCACGGAAGTTCTCCCCCCTCGCTCCACTCGGTCAGCTGGCCCAGTTCGTTCCCCATAAAGTTGAGCTTTTTCCCCGGATGGGCGAACATATAGAGATAAAACGCCCGGGCCTGGGGGAATTTGCCCTCGGGCAGGCCCTCCATCTTCTGCATCATGGACGCCTTGCCGTGGACCACCTCGTCATGGGAGAGGGGCAGCAGATAACGCTCGTTGAAATAATAATCCATGGAAAAGGTGAGCGCATCGCTCCCCTTCTTCCGCTCCTCCTGGGGCATCCGGAAATAACAGAGTGTGTCGTGCATCCACCCAAGGTCCCATTTATAGTCAAAGCCAAGGCCGCCCGCTTCCACCGGCGCGGTGATGCCCGGATGGGCGCTGGAATCCTCCGCGATGAGCATGGCGGTGGGGTGGCGCTCCTTCAGGCCCTGGTTCATCTCCCGCAAAAAGGTCAGGCCGCACTGGTTTTCTCCCCGCTCCGGGTTGCCCTGCCAGTAGATCAGGTTGCGCACCGCATCCATACGGAGCCCGTCAAAGTGGTACTCCTCCAGCCAGTAGTGGGCGGCGGACTGCAAAAAGCTGCGCACTTCCCCTCTGGCGTGCATGAAATTACAGCTCCCCCACTCGCTGTACCCCACCGCCGGGTGAGGATATTCATAAAGAGCGGTGCCGTCGTAGTTCCAAAGGGCGTAGTCGTCCACCGCGAAATGGACGGGGACAAAATCCAGGATCACCGCGATGGAGGCCCGGTGGCAGGCATCCACCAGGGCCATCAGCTCCCGGGCGGTGCCGTAACGGGAGGTGGGGCTGAAAAAGCCGGTATTCTGATAGCCCCAGGACTCGTCGCAGGGGTGCTCGCTGAGGGGCATGAACTCCACGCAGTCAAAGCCGTTTTCCAGCAGATAGGGAATGAGCATCGGGATCAGCTCGGTATAGCTGTACCAGCTGCCGTCCGCCTTCCGCTTCCAGGAGCCCAAATGCAGCTCGTAGATGTTCAAAGGGCCGTTTTTCCGGTCGGTCCGCCCCGCCATCCACGCCTGGTCCCCAAAGGGAAAGCCCTCCAGCGTCCGCAGCACCGACGCCGTCCCGGGCCGCAGCTCCATCCCGAACCCGTAGGGGTCGCAGTGGTCCCGGAAACTGCCGTCTCTCCGCCAGATGCGGTATTTATACCGGGTCCCGTCGGGCAGTCCTTCCCCCACACGGCAGACCCAGAAGTTTCCGTCATATTCCTTCTCCATGGGAGTCTCGGTCCAGCCGTTCCAATCGCCGATCACCGACACCCGCACCGCCGACGGCGCAAAGGTGCGGAACACCACGTCCCCCTCTTCCCGATGGGCGCCCTGGTGCCGGTAGGCGTCAAAACAGGTACCCGCGTAAAAGCTCTGATGATCCATACTTCTTTCACTCCCCAAAGATATCAGACATGAGTTGCTTTTCAGACTGTAATAGGAGTATAATGAATCTACCTCTTTTTCGCCACCAGCAGTTTACGCCAAGCGTCGGATATCCAACGCTTTTTGGAAATCGTTTGTCATGGGAGGAAAAAATGGACCTGCGTATCGAAAAAACACGGCGGAGCATCGCCAGCGCCTTTCTGGAGCTGCGCGCCCAGAAACCGCTGGAGAAAATCACCGTCAAGGAGCTTTGTCAAAAGGCCCTTATCAACAAATCTACTTTTTACGACCACTACGACGACCTCTACGCCCTCTCCGACGCACTGGAGGAAGCGGCCGTTGCCGGCATTCTGGAACGGCTCCCCCATCCGGAGTATGTCTTTCTCAATCCCGCCGTCTTCATCCGGGACCTGACGCTGGGACATCTGGCCCAGCAGGAACAGATCCGTATCCTCTTTTCGGGCAGCCGGCAGGGAAATTTCATCTCCCGCCTCAAGGCCGGGCTGGAAGAACTGGTATGGAGAGAACACCCGGAGTACCGGGACGATCCCGTCAAACGGGTATTGGTCAGCTTCCTCATCTACGGCAGCTACTACGCCTATTTGGACAACAAGGACGAGGTGGACCTGGCCCGGCTTTGGACTGTGCTGGGCGCTGTTTCCCGGGAAATCCAGCAGATGGACCATATGGGGAAATGAAAAGCGAGGTCAGGAAATAAATCCTGACCTCGCTTCTTTTATCGTTGGAAGGGATCTTTATTCCTCGTCGTGATCGTGACAGCCGCAGTCGCAGTGGTCATCTTCACAGCCGCACTCGTCGGCAAAGTCGATGGCAAACTGGCTCTTGCAGGCGGGGCACTCGATGGTGCCGGCCTCCAGCACGTCATGGTCGATGGTCAGATCCTCGCCGCAGTTGGGGCACTCGACCTGGAAGAAATCGTCATCCTCCTCGTCGTCCTCATCACAGCAGCAGTCGCAATCGTCGTCTTCGTCCTCGTCGTCATCATCGTCGCCGTAGATGACCTTCTCCACGTCGGACAGATCGTCGGAAATGGCGTCCAGCTCTTCACCCAGAACGGTGGTGTTTTCCTCCAGATCCTCCAGAGAGAGACCGACTTCCTCCAGAATGCCGATCATCACGGAGATGAGCTTGCCTTCCTTGGACTTCTCGGTATCCAGGCCCAGGCCTTCCGCCAGACCCTTGAGGTACGCGACCTTTTCAGAAATCGTCATAATGATTCTCCTTTTCACAGGTGGCCACAATTTGAGGCGCGATTCGTTGCTGCCGGTGCGGTTCCCTTAGCCCTTGCAGCGCTCCAGGTACTCGCCGGTACGGGTGTCGATCTTGATCTTGTCGCCGGGGTTGATGAACAGGGGCACCTTGATCTCAGCGCCGGTCTCCAGGGTGGCGGGCTTGGTCACGTTGGTGGCGGTGTCGCCGCGGAAGCCGGGATCGGTCTCGGTGACCTCCAGGTCCACGAAGGTGGGGGGCTCCACAGCAAAGATCTTGCCCTTGTAGGAGTTGATCTTGCAGGTCATGTTCTCCTTGACGAAACGGAAGGAGTCGCCCAGGTTCTCGGTGCCGATGGGCACCAGATCGTAGGTCTCGGGGTCCATGAAGTAGTACAGATCGCCGTCGTTGTAGCTGTACTCCATGTCCTTGCGCTCCACATAGGCCTGCTCAAACTTGGCGGTGGGG
>DXGA01000123.1 GCA_019114165.1 Candidatus Flavonifractor merdipullorum
CGCTATGCTGTAAAAGAAGGGGAGATCTGTGTGAAAAAAATACTCAGTCTGTTTTTGATGCTTACGCTGTTTATGCTGCCGGTTTCGGCGGTGAGCATTCAGCCGGAAGAGGCGTTTACCGATGTCAGCGGGGAGGAGTACTACGCCTATGCCGCCGCTGCGCTGAAACATCATGGCGTACTTTCCGGTTACGCCGACGGGTCCTTCGGCGCGGAGCGATCCATTGCTCGGGCGGAGATGGCGGCCATTGTGTGCCGGATGAAACTGGACGACGACAGTATCTCCCGTTATCAGGGCCAGACCCTTTTCCGCGACGTGGCCGGGAGCCACTGGGCGTCGGGCTATATCAACTATGCCTCCAATGAAGGAATTGTCAACGGAAAGGGCAGCGGGATATTTGCGCCGGAAGCACAGGTCACGCTGGAAGAGGCTGTAAAGATGGTGGTTTGTGCGCTGGGCTGGGAAAGTCAGGCCCAGCAGCAGGGCGGATGGCCGGATGGCTACTATACCGTGGCCCGGAACGCCGGATTGCTCGAAAATGTACAGGGCCTGAAATGGCAGGCGGCCACCCGGGGAGATATTGCGGTTTTGGTGCATGCGGCCATGTCTCAGGAAGTGCCTATGCCCGCCTATCAGGACTATGTGATCTTTAACGCACAATTTTTCAACAATAAGAACATTTTGCTGTCCGCCGCCGAGGGCTGTACGATTTATTATACGGTAGGTGGAAATCCGCCAGACCCTACTGTGCATGATCAGATTTATCAGAGAAAATTCAACAGAGACTGGCAGGTTTATTACGGCACTCCGGTGCTGAAAATGGGACAGACTCTCAAGGCCATTGCGGTGCGGGACGGTCTCATCAGCGGCGTAACGGTGATTGGCTACGACAATGCTGTCAGCAGTAATAAGGGACGCTCCGGTGATCTGACAGGGAACACAGCGGTGAATGCCAATGGGGGAAATACCGGTACGCAGACTTCTGGCAGCGGAAGTACCATCGGCGGTCTGCTGACCTGTCCCATTTGCCACGGATCGGGGCAGCAGGTGTGTTTCTATTGTCACGGAAGCGGGCAGGGCATCAACGCCGAGACCGGTATCAACGGAGACGTATGGGAAGGCAGATGTCCCCAGTGCAGCGGCATGGGAACGGTACAGTGTAGCACTTGCGCCGGGACAGGCAAAATTCCCGGATAAACCACTGTTAAACAGCAGTGTCGTTTTTGTATCTGTGGGCCCCGCCGCCCTCGGCGGGGCAATGGTGTACCTTTCCACCCTGTAGGGGCGACCCTTGTGGTCGCCCGTGACTATGCAAGCGCCATATGTTTTCTTGCACGGTATTTTACTTGATCGACAGCCTGAATTTGCCCCGCTTTGAAAAAAGCGGGGCAAATTGCTGTATTTGGAGGAGATTACGGGTTCAGAGACGGCATGGAATCGTCTTCCCGAATCCAGTCCTCCACATGGACCACGCTGTACTCTGTCTTTGTGCGGCGGATGACCACCCGTTCGATACCGGCGTTGATGATGAGCCGGCGGCACATGGAGCAGGAGGTGGCGTCGGCCAGCAGTTCGCCGGTGGCGGCGTCCCGTCCGGCCAGGTAGAGGGTGCCGCCGATGGTGTCGCTGCGGGCGGCGGAGATGATGGCGTTTGCCTCGGCATGGACGCTGCGGCACAGTTCGTAGCGCTGTCCGGAGGGGATATTCATGGCCTGTCGGGTGCAGTAGCCCAGATCGTCGCAGTTTTTCCGCCCTCTGGGGGCGCCGTTATAGCCGGTGGAGATGATCTCATCGTTTTTGACGATGATCGCGCCGTAGCACCGGCGCAGACAGGTAGCCCGTTCCAGCACGGTTTCGGCAATGTCCAGATAGTAATTTTCCTTGTCGATGCGGCTCATAAGCCCCTCCTATGTCTCTTTTTTTCTCAGTATATCGTCTTTGACGCCGGAAGGCAAGCACAATTCACATTTTGTTTACGTTTGATTTCTTGACGAGTTCACAGTGTGGCGGTATCATTAAAAAAGAAAACCAAAGAGGGAGAAAAGAACGCTTGTCCGCCCTTGGCGGACGGTCTGGTCTCCCTTTTGGAAGACATTATCTTTTGTCAAAGGAGACGACCGGACGCGATGAATTGGCTGAAAAGAATGATGTATGGGCGTTACGGTGTGGATGAACTCTCCTTGTTTTTGCTTGGTCTTTACCTGGTGCTGGTGCTCCTTTCACAGCTGCCCCATCTGGCGCTGCTGTCATGGCTGGCGCTGGCGGTGATCCTGTGGGACTTTTTCCGCATCCTGTCCCGCCGTTTTGACCGCCGCCGGGCGGAGAACGCAAAGTTCCTGTCCCTGGCCGGTCCGGTGATCCGGTGGTTTAAGATACGCCGCACGATTTTACGGGACCGGGAGCACCGGTACTTCAAGTGTCCCAACTGCGGGCAGTATCTCCGGGTGCCCCGGGGCAGAGGTAAGATCAACGTGGTCTGCCGCAGCTGCGGCGTGAGCTTCGAGGAGAAAAGCTGAAACACCCATCCAGAGAGGTGCGCCGGGGCGCACCTCTTTTTTTGTGCCCCTGCAGGGCAGACAGGAGAGAGAAAAGCTGATATAATGTCGTCAAAAGACAGTAAGAAGAAAGAGAGGGATTCCGATGGAAGAGACCAGAACCCGGGGTGGAAAACGCGTGGCGCCCCGGAAGCGCCGCGGCGTCCGGCTGCCGCCATTGTGGATTTTGGCGGCATTGGTGGTGGTGCTGCTCCTTGCCAAGGGGGTGCAAGTCGTCTTTTTCTCTGCCCCCAAAGACCCGGCGGTCCCCGAATGGGTGCGGCAGGAGCTGCTGGAGGTCAACGAGTACTCCCGGCCCGGCACCGAATTGGAGCAGGTCAACGGCATCGTCATCCACTATGTGGGCAATTCCGGCACCACGGCCCAGCAGAACCGCAGCTACTTTGCCGGCCTTGCCCAGAGCGGAGAGACCTACGCCAGCAGCCACTTCCTGGTGGGGCTGGACGGGGAGATCATCCAGTGCGTGCCGCTGGACGAGATCGCCTATTGCTCCAGCCAGCGCAATGTGGACACCATTTCCATTGAGTGCTGCCACCCCGACGCGGAGGGGAAATTTAACGAGGCTACGTATCAATCTCTGCTGAAACTCACCCGCTGGCTGATGGATACCTATGACCTGACCACCGAGCAGGTCATCCGGCACTACGACGTGACGGGCAAGGAGTGCCCCCTGTACTATGTGCGGCACCCCGACGCCTGGCAGCAGTTTTTGACCGACCTTAAAAACACCCCGTCCACAGATACATAAGCATTACGACGTCTCTTTTCTGCCCCGGGGCAGGGAAGGGGCGTCGTTTTCTTCCCGCTGAAATTCCGTCATGTCCCCCCAGAAGCGCTTTGGCATATGGGTCATGCGGCAGCGGGGGTTTTCCCGGCCCTGGATGGCCACCGTGTCGTAAAACCGCCGCCACAGCGCCCGAAAGTCCCGCTCTTCCTGACCGGGCGCGCTTATGTGGAAGTCATCCACCGGTGTGATGGTCCAGTGTCCGCCCGAGCGGGTAAAGAGGGCTTCCCCATGGGTGCGGTCATAGAGCACCAGCGGCGCCCCGGCATACCGGGCGCAGAAGTGGGGACGCAGGAGGGGGAGCACCCGGTTTTTGGGGGAGATCTCGCCGATGAGCAGACCGTCCTGGTCGGAAAAACGGACAAAGCCCTTGAACTGGTGGGCCTCGCTCTGGAGCTGCTGCACCGCTTTGCGTACCGTCAGCACCCGGGCGTCGGTGAGCAGCTGGGCCACCTTGGGGCCCTGTTCATAGCCCAGCTGGATGAGCCGCCAGAGGTGCAGTTCCCGCTCCGGCAGGCAGGTGAGAAAGCCCTGGGTGATGAGGGACCGGCCTTCCCGCCCCATTTTTTCGTGGAGGGAGCGGTACACCCGCCGGGCGTGGACGGGGGAGGTGTCCACCGGCCGCTCCGGCCAGAGGGAAAACCGGCCTTCCTCCTGGGTGAGGAAACAGGCGGGGGCTTCCCGGTGGACGTAGCTCTCATACACGCAGGTGAGGAAGCCGCCGAAGCTGCCGTCGTAGCGGTAGGCGACCTGGGTCCATGGCATAAGATCAGCTCCTTTCAGCCGGTTTCAAAGAGGGAAAGCTGCTCCGGGACGTGCTGGGCCAGCATAGGCCGCTCCTGGGCCACCAGATCGGAGCACTCCGTCGGGCGAGACCCGCAGCCCTTCCAGCATCTTTCCGCCGCAGGTGAGGAAATACTGGGCCCGCTTGAGGACCACGCCCAGGGATTTCAAAACCGCAAAGGTGAGGGTACCCCACCGCCGGGCGGTGAGGATGCGCCGGGCCGAGGTAACCCCGATGCCCGGCACCCGCAGGAGCTGCTCATAGTCGGCGGTCTGGGCGTCCACGGGGAAGTAATCCATATGGGCCAGCGCCCAGGCGCATTTGGGGTCCACCAGAGGATTGAAATTGGGCTGTTTCTCATCCAGCAGCTCTTCGGCCCGGAAGTGGTAGAAACGGAGGAGCCAGTCGGCCTGATAGAGCCGGTGTTCCCGCAGCAGGGGCGGCTGAAAATCCCGGGGCGCGGGCAGGAGTTTGCTGTCCGACACCGGCATATAGGCCGAGTAGAAGACCCGTTTCAGCCGGTATTTTTGATAGAGCTTCTGGCTCAGCGTCAGAATCTGCCGGTCGCTCTCCGGCGTGGCGCCGATGATCATCTGGGTGGACTGTCCTGCCGGGGCAAAGGAAGGGGCGTGGCGGTAACGGGCGATTTCCTGTCTGGAAATTTGGATGCCGTCCCGGATCTGGGCCATGGGGGTAAAAATGTCTTCCTTGTGCTTGTCGGGCGCCAGGAGGGACAGGCTGCGCTGGCTGGGCAGCTCAATGTTGACGCTCAGCCGGTCGGCCAGAGTACCCAGCCGCCGGGTGAGGAGAGGGTCGGCACCGGGGATGGCCTTGGCGTGGATGTATCCGGCAAAACCGTAGTCCTTTCGCAGCAGGGAAAGGGTCTCCACCATGCGCTCGGTGGTGTAATTGGGGTCTCTGACCACTGCCGAAGAGAGAAAGAGACCTTCGATATAATTCCGCCGGTAGAATCCGATGGTAAGCTCACACAGTTCCCGGGGGGTAAAGGTGGCCCGGGGCAGATCGTTGGACCGGCGGTTGACGCAGTACTGGCAATCATACACACAGCAGTTGCTCATCAGCACTTTCAGGAGGGTGATGCACCGGCCGTCCGCCGAAAAGCTGTGACAGCAGCCCGCCGCCATGGTGCTGCCCAGCCCACCGGCCCGGGCCCGGCGGTCCAGCCCGCTGGAGGTGCACGCCGCGTCATATTTGGCGCTGTCGGTGAGGATGGTCAGTTTATCCATGAGCTCCATGGCGAATGCTCCTTTTTCTGGTGATAGTAGAACAAATATACTATACATAGTATGACACGAACGCACGTTCCTGTCAACGGGAAAAAGAAGGAAAAAACAAGAAACAGGTTCAACAAAACAAAAGGTTGGCACGCGGAAGTTTATTGTGCAAAAGAACTAAAAACGGAATGGTTTTTCAGGCATTCCATCTCTTGACAGTGCGGCGAAAAGGGGGGTAAGATAGCCTTATAAACGACGGTCCCGCGCCGTCATAAAATTGCATAAGGAGAGGATCACATGGACTACCAAGCTGAGTATCAGAAAAAACTGACCACAGCCGAAGAGGCCGTAAAAGTGGTAAAATCCGGCGATTGGGTGGATTACAGCTTCTGTGCCAACCATCCCATTGCCCTGGATAAGGCCCTGGCCGAGCGTATGGCAGCAGACCCCTCTCTGACCGACCTGAGCTTCCGGGGCGCCATCGCCCTCTGGCAGCCCGAGGTCACCAAGCTCCCCGATGCCGCCCAGCGTCTCACCTGGAACTCGTGGCACACCTCCGGCATCGAGCGCAAGCTGATCAACCAGGGTTTTTGCTACTATAATCCCCTGCGTTACTCTGAAATGCCCCGTTATTACCGGGAAAATATCCAGCATGTGGACGTAGCCTTTATTCAGGTCGCCCCCATGGACAAGCACGGCTATTTCAACTTCGGCCTCAGCGCCTCCCATCTGGCGGCCCTGTGCGAGGTGTCCGACACCATCATCGTGGAGGTCAACAAGAATATCCCCGTCTGTCTGGGCGGCGCGGAAGTGAGCGTCCATATTGACGACGTGGCCATGGTGGTGGAGAACGGCGATCTGCCCGTGGGCCAGCTGCCCAGCGGCGCGCCCTCTGAGATCGACCAGGCGGTGGCAAAGCTCATCGTGCCCGAACTGCGGGACGGCATGTGCCTCCAGCTGGGCATCGGCGGTATGCCCAACGCCGTTGGCTCCATGATCGCCCAGTCCGACCTGAAGGACCTGGGCGTCCACACCGAGATGTATGTGGATGCTTTTGTGGATATCGCCAGAGCCGGCAAGATCACCGGCGCACACAAGAGCATCGACAAGGGCCGGCAGGTCTACACCTTTGCCGCCGGCACCCAGAAGCTCTACGACTATATCGACGGCAACCCTGCCTGTATGGCCGCGCCGGTGGACTACGTCAACGACGTGCGCACCATTTCCGCCCTGGATAACTTTGTGTCCATCAACAACGCCGTGGAAGTGGACCTCTTCGGACAGGTGGCCTCCGAGTCCTCCGGCACCCGCCACATCAGCGGCGCCGGCGGCGCGCTGGACTTTGTGCTGGGCGCGTACCTCTCCAAGGGCGGCAAGAGCTTTATCTGCTGCTCCTCCACCGTCAAGAATAAGGACGGCTCCATTAAGAGCCGCCTGACGCCCTACATCACCCCCGGCGGCATCATCACCGCCACCCGTGCCAACATCCACTATCTGGTCACCGAGTACGGCATGGTCAATCTGAAAGGTACCTCCACCTGGCAGCGGGCGGAGAAGATCATCTCCGTGGCCCACCCCGACTTCCGGGACG
>DXGA01000124.1 GCA_019114165.1 Candidatus Flavonifractor merdipullorum
ATTTCGCCGACGTAAAATTTTTCTGTGCATCTGCCGAAAAGTGTGGTACACTGTTACTATCGGCTTCCGCTTCGGCGGCGTCGGGCAAACTTGCGCGTCCCTGTTTCCCATGTGCCGGGGCGCTTTCTGGAGGTTATGTGAGCATGAGTTGGATCCAAGACGCTGTTTTTTACCACGTTTATCCCCTGGGGTTCTGCGGTGCACCTTTCCACAATGATGCCACCGAACCCATCTGTCGCCTGGATAAGCTCCAGGCCTGGATTCCCCATCTCAAATCCTTGGGGATCAACGCGGTCTATCTGGGACCGGTTTTCCAGTCCTCTACCCACGGCTATGATACCAAGGATTACCGTCAGGTCGATTGGCGTCTGGGTGACAACGACTCTTTCCGCGCCCTGTGCGACGCCCTCCATGAAAACGGCATCCGGGTGGTGCTGGACGGCGTATTCAACCACGTGGGCCGGGAATTCTGGGCCTTCAAGGACGTGCAGCAGAACGGCCCCTCCTCTCCCTATTGTTCCTGGTTCCAGAATCTGAACTTCGGCGGCGGCAGCCCCATGGGCGACCCCTTCTGGTATGAGAGCTGGCAGGGGCACTATGAGCTTGTCAAGCTCAATCTGCGCAATCCCCAGGTGGTGGAGCACCTGCTGGGCGCGGTGAATCTGTGGATGGACCAGTTCCACATCGACGGTCTCCGTCTGGACGCCGCCGACTGCATCGATTTTGACTTTTTCCGCACCCTCCGCCACACCGTCCGGGAAAAGAACCCGGATTTCTGGCTGATGGGCGAGATCATCCACGGCGACTATGCCCGCTGGGCCAACCCTGAAATGCTGGATTCCACCACCAACTACGAGTGCTGGAAGGGCCTGTGGTCCTGCCACAACGATCAGAATTATTTTGAGATCGCCCACTCCCTCAACCGGCAGTTTGGCCCCGGCGGCATTTACCGCAATATCATCACCTACAATTTTGCCGACAACCACGACGTGGACCGGGTGGCCGGCAAGCTCAAGGACAAGGAAGATCTGCGCAATCTCTATACCATCCTCTACACCATGCCCGGCGTGCCTTCGGTGTACTACGGCAGCGAGTGGGCGCTGGACGACTGCCGCACCTCCACTTCCGACGTGATGCTCCGTCCTTCCCTGGAGCTGGAGGAGATGGAGCAGAAAGACCAGTCTCTGTGCGCCTTCCTGAAAAAGCTCTCCGACATCCGCATGGCCTTCCCCGCGCTGCGCACCGGCGGATATGAAAACGTCTATATCCAGTGCAAGCAGCTGGTCTATCTCCGCTCCACCCCCGAGCAGAAGGTCTATGTGGTGCTTAACCTGGAGGACAAGGAGGTCCATGTGGAGTTCCGCCATCAGGAGCCCATTTTGCAGGACGTGCTCAACGATAACCAGATCTTCAACAACGACGGCGGCCGCACCTGGCTGCCTGTCCCCGCCAAGAGCGCCCGCATCCTGGTCGGCGGCCCCGACAAATTTACCTTCTCTGTTTAAGTGACCGAAAGGGCTTGTTGTCTGTGAATCGCAGGCGACAGGCCCTTCGGCTTTCCCCCATTGTCCAGAAGGCGAGCTTGCCGGACCCCCTCCCTTTATTGACGAAAGCGCGGCTCCCACTTATAATATATCTATTCGATATATTGGAGCGTGTTATGGAATACCTGATTTTAGGGCTGCTCATTCTCTCCCCCATGACGGGATATGAGCTGCAGCAGTTCATCAAGAAAAACCTGGCTCTCATCTGCTCCCACAGCGCGGGCAGCGTACAGACAGCTCTCTCCAAGCTGGTGAAAGAGGGCAAGGCGACGGCCAGCGAAGCGGCCGAGGGAAAACGCCGCAAAAAGACTTACTCCATCACAGCCGACGGCCGAGCCGCCTTTTCCCACTGGGTCGCCCAGCCCATGCAGGCGGAAAAAGTGAAGAATATGGAGCTGTCCCGGCTGTTCTTTGGAGGACTGGCACAGCCGGAAGCCCGTCTTGCCGCCGTCCGGGACTACATCCGGCAGATGGAGGAAACCCGCGGGCTCCTCTCCGCCATCCAGGCCCATTTTCAGCAGATGAACCGGCAGGATCTGCCGCAGGGGATCGACTGGCGGCAGGTGCTGCGCTTTCAGGCGTATACCATCCAGTACGGCATCGCCGCCGCCGAATTTGAGATCAACTGGTACAGCCGTCTGCTCCATGAATTGGAGGAACAACCGTGAAAATCCTTGTTTTGAATGCCAGCCCCAAGGGCAAGAACTCTACTACGGTCCACACCGCCCTGTATCTTCAGGCGCTTCACCCGGAACACACCTTTACCGTTCTCCCGGTGGGCCAGCGCATCAAAGGTTATGAAAAAGACGTTTCCCCCCTGCGTTCAGCGCTGGAGCAGGCAGATCTGCTGCTCTTCTGCTATCCGGTCTACACCTTTATCGCCCCCTACCAGCTTCACCGGCTCATTGAGCTCATCAAGGCCGACGGCGTGGATCTCTCCGGTAAATTCGCCTCCCAGATCACCACCTCCAAGCATTTTTATGATGTGACCGCCCACCGCTATGTGGAGGAGAACTGCTTTGATCTGGGGATGAAGGTGGTGCGGGGACTGTCTGCCGATATGGACGACCTGCTCACCGAACAGGACCAAAGAGAGGCCCGGAACTTTTTCGATCAGCTGATGTTCTCCTGTGAACACGGGCTGTTTGTCACTCCGCCCGCCAGAGCGCCCCGCCGGGAAAGGGCAGTCTATCAGCCGGTGCTGTCCCCTACTCCCAAGCGCACGGACAAGGACGTGGTGATCGTCACCAACTGCGCTTCCGAGGACGCAAACCTTCAAAATATGATCGCTGATTTCCGTGCCGCCCTGCCCTTTGAGAGCCGGGTGGTCAACCTGCGTGACTTCCCATTTGACGGGGGATGCCTGGGCTGTTTTGGCTGCGCCATCACCGGAAAGTGTGTCTATCAAGACGGCTTTGACACTTTTTTGCGCAGCACCATCCAGACCGCCGACGCCTTTGTCTATGCCTTTACCATCTCAGACCACTATACCCACTCCAGCTTCAAGTGCTTTGATGACCGGCAGTTCTGCAACGGCCACCGCACCGTCACCCACGGCACCCCCATCGCCTATCTCATCAGCGGCGACTATCAGTATGAGAGCAACCTGCGCATGATCGTGGAGGGCCGCAGCGAAGTGGGCGGCAATTATCTGTGCGGCGTGGCCACCGACGAGGGAAACACCACAGCCGACATTCAGACCCTGGCCCATTCCCTGGTGTTTGCGCTGGAGAAAAAGCTGTCCCGCCCGGCTAATTTCTACGGTGTGGGCGGCATGAAAATCTTCCGGGATCTCATTTATATCATGCAGGGCATGATGAAAGCCGACCACAAATTCTATAAGGCCCACGGCATCTACGATTTCCCCCAGAAGCAGAAAAAACGCATTTTGCAGATGAAGCTGGTGGGCGCTATGCTGGCAATCCCGTCGGTACAGAAAAAGATGAAGGGCCAGATGAACCAATATATCATCAGGCCTTACCAGAAGGTGGTGGAAGAGGCAAAGGCGTCCCTTCCAGACAGGAGGTAACGGCTGTGCAAAAAGTACTCGTCATCGGCTGCCCCGGCGGCGGAAAGAGCACCTTTGCCCGGGCGCTGCGGGATAGCACCGGGCTGCCTCTCCACTACCTGGACCGGATCTGGCATCGGCCGGATGGGTCCAACATCTCCCGCCAGGCGTTTGATGCACAATTGGAACATATCTTACACCAATCACGGTGGATCATTGACGGAAACTATCAGCGCACCTTGGCGCTGCGTTTGGAGCACTGTGACACGGTGTTCCTGCTGGACTACCCGGTATCGGTCTGTCTGGCCGGGGCGGAAGCTCGAATCGGTACGGTCCGGGAGGATCTGCCCTGGGTGGAGCAAGCGTTTGATCCGGAGTTCAGGCAGTGGATCGAGGATTTTCCCCATGATCAGCTGCCCCGGATCTATGAACTGCTGAAGCAGTACCGGGAGAACCGGACCATCTTTGTATTCCATTCCCGGAAAGAGGCAGACGACTGGCTGTGCAACTGGGCTTCCGCCCTGGAAAGGCAGCAAATTCCTAACATTTCAAAACCATAAGGAGCGTCCATTATGATTCGAGATATCTGTAAAGACGAGGCATTTTTGTCCCAAACGGCAGAACCCGCTACGCCAGACGATCTCCAGACTGCCGCCGACCTGCTGGAAACGCTGGCTCACAACAAAGACGGCTGTGTAGGCATGGCCGCCAACATGATTGGCGTGAACAAGCGCATCATTGCTTTTGACAACGAGGGTCGCTACATGGTCATGTTCAACCCGGAAATCATCAAGAAGTCCGAACCCTACAACGCGGAGGAAGGCTGTCTCTCCCTCACCGGCATCCGTCCGGCCAAGCGGTGGAAGTCCATCAAGGTACGCTGGCAGAACGAAAAGTTCCAGGAACGCATAAAAACCTTCACCGGCTGGACAGCCCAGATCATCCAGCACGAGATCGACCACTGCGAGGGGATCATCATATGAAAAAGTGTAAAATCACGGTGATGCGTATGACCCGGTACGAGGACCTGATGGCCCAATACGAAAACCCGATTTCCCACGCCTGCGACATGGCGGTGGGGCAGGTCTTCATCGCCAACGGCTGGGAAAAGCCGGAAGGCTTTTGCAGCAGCGCCTGGGACACCCTCTCTCCCTTTGTGCTGGCTCTGAGCCACGGCGGAGCGAATTTTTATGACGGCTGGATGAAAAATCCCAAGTCCGCCATGCTCTCCTGCAACGACGGATTCCGTCCGGTGAGTTTTTTGGTGGAGGCCCTGGACGAGGACGCAGACTGAGGAGGAAACAGCATGTTTGAAGACAAAGTCGCCGTGGTCACCGGCGGAGCAAAAGGCATCGGCAAGGCCATTGCGGAGGAATTCCGGAAGGAAGGCGCCAAAGTATGCGTCATCGACCTGCTGCCCAACCACTACTTTGTGGGCGACCTGGCCGACCAAACCGTTCTGGAGGACTTCGCCCGCAAGGTCATCGCCGACTACGGCCATGTGGACTATCTCATCAACAACGCCCTGCCGCTGATGAAGGGCGTTGATGAATGCAGCTATGAAGCGTTCAACTACGCCCTGCGGGTAGGGGTCACCGCGCCTTTTTACCTCACCAAGCTCTTTGCGCCCCACTTCGCTCCCGGCGCGGCCATTGTGAACATCTCCTCTTCCCGGGACCGGATGAGCCAGCCCCAGACGGAGAGTTATACCGCAGCCAAGGGCGGCATTTCCGCTCTCACCCACGCCCTGGCAGTGAGTCTGGCGGGCAAGGTGCGGGTGAACGCCATCTCTCCCGGCTGGATCGACACCAATTACACCGTCTATGAGGGGCCCGACGCCACCCAGCAGCCCGCCGGACGGGTGGGCAATCCGCTGGACATCGCCCATATGGCGCTGTACCTCTGCTCGGACAAGGCGGGGTTCATCACCGGCGAGAACATCTGCATTGACGGCGGTATGACCCGCCAGATGATCTACCATAACGACTTCGGCTGGACGCTGCAAGGAGGACGCCATCCATGAAAACCGCCGTCTGCTACTACTCCCGCCACCACGGAAACACTCTGCGCGTTCTGGAGGCCATGGCCCGGGAGGGGGAGATCGACCTCATTGATGTGACCACCCGCCAGCTGGTCCGGCTGGAGAACTACGACTGCATCGGCTTTGCCTCCGGTATCTACGGCTTTGATTTCCATAAGGCTGTGGTGGAATTCGCCCGGCAGTATCTGCCCCAGGGGAAGCCGGTGTTCTTCGTCTATACCTACGGCGGAGCAAAGGGTTCCGGCACAAAGGCTGTGGCAGAAATTGCCCGGGAAAAAGGCTGCCCGGTGCTGGGCGCATTCGGCTGCAAGGGGTACGACACCTTTGGTCCCTTCCAGCTGGTGGGCGGCATCGCCAAGGGACACCCGGATGCACAGGACCTGGAAAACGCCTGCAAATTTTATCGGGAGATTCAGGCGCAATACTCCCGCAGATCAGGAGGATAGCCTATGTTTGGACCGAATCCGGACGCAATCCATCCCAATGAGAATATCCCCGGCATCTGCTATATCAGGAATGTCATTACCCGCCCCAATATTGAGGTAGGCGAATATACCTACTATGACGACGCTGACACCGGCGGCGAGGACTTCGAATCCCATGTGACCCATCACTATGAATTTATCGGAGACAAGCTGATAATCGGAAAATTCTGCGCCATCGGCAAAGGCGTGGAGTTTGTAATGAACGGGGCCAACCACCGCATGGCTTCGGTCACCACCTATCCCTTCAATATCTTCGCCCACGGGTGGGAGAAATGCACGCCCACACTGGATGGACTGCCCCTCAAAGGCGATACTGTGGTGGGCAACGACGTGTGGATAGGGCAAAATGTTACCGTCCTGCCCGGCGTCCATATTGGCGACGGCGCTATCATCGGCGCCAACTCCGTCGTGTCGGGTGACATCCCGCCTTATGCCGTCGCTGCCGGAAACCCCTGCCGTGTGATCCGTCCCCGCTTTGAGCGGGAACTGACGGACTACCTGCTGGAGCTTCGGTGGTGGGACTGGAGCCCGGAGAAAATTTTCCGTAACCTGGAGGCCCTGTGCAGCGGCGATCTGGAGCAGATCCGCCATATCGTGCCCTGATGGGAGGAATACACATGAAACTCGCCATTCTCTCCGACACCCACGGTCTGCTGCGGCCCGAGGTGGTGGAACATCTGAAAACCGCCGACGCCATTCTCCACGGCGGCGACATCAATAAGCAGAGCATTGTGGACCAGCTGGAGGGGTACGCGCCTTTGTACATCGTCCGGGGCAACAACGACAAGGCGTGGGCGGAGGGAATCCCCCACCACCGCACCGTTACCCTGGGCGGCGCGACCTTTTACATGGTCCATAACAGAAAGGAAGTCCCGGCGGACCTCTCCGGGGTGGATGTGGTGGTGTTCGGCCACTCCCACAAGTATGTACAGGAGGAGAAGGACGGCCTTTTGTGGCTCAATCCCGGCTCCTGCGGTCCCCGGCGCTTTCATCAGGAGATCACCATGATGATGGCGGACGCGGCAGACGGCAGACTTCGGGTGGAAAAGATCACCATTC
>DXGA01000125.1 GCA_019114165.1 Candidatus Flavonifractor merdipullorum
CCAGCGCATAGGCCAGGATGCGGTAATAGAGCTTATCCTCTTCCACGTCCAGGGTGATGAAGAATTTGTCTCTGATCTGCTGGAGAAAATCCGGCTTCTGGAGGAGCACCCGGATCTGGTTCTCATCCAGATAGTAGGGGGGTACGCCGTCCACCGTGCGCAGCGACTCCACCAGCTGGGCGCAGTAGAAGTGGATGAGGCCGGGATAGTAGTTGGTACTCAGCAGGATCTGGGAGAGAAGCACGTTCTGCTCGGGGCTGATGCGGAAGCCCAGATAGTAAAGGGGCACCTCCAGCAGCTGGCTGGCCTCCTGATAGGTCAGGGGCTTGATGGTCAGCGCGCCCAGCTTGGGCATGACGCTGTTGTCCGCCGTGGCGTGGGAGAAGCGCACCACGTTGTGCAGACCGGCCAGCACGAACTTGAACCGGCCTTCGGTGGCGCTTTGCAGCTGGTAGAGATAGGCCACCGGCTGATACTTCACCTCATGGCTGCTCTCCAGGAATCCGTCGGCCTCGTCCATCAGCAGCAGGAAGCGGCGTACCGGCTTATCCGTCCGGTCCATCCGGCGGCGGATGCGGGCGCACAGCTCTTCCCAGCTCTCCGGGCGGCTCTCCACCGGCAGGAAGTCGGCAGCGATCAGCTCGTCATAGAGCTTTTTCAGCGACTCGTCCCGGTCGCAGCGGTAGAGGGCGTCGGTATACACCGCCCAGCTGCCGTTGGGCCGGTCATCCACCAGATAGGCCGCCCGGCGGAGCAGGGCCGTTTTACCCAGCTGACGGCCGCCATAGATGATGTTGGCCTTGCCGTTGGTGATGATCTCCTCCAGCTGGGCCCGGCGTCCCATGAACATCTCCGGCGGGCTGAGCGTGTCGCCCTTGGTGTAGGGATTATAGACGTGATAGGGCAGGGTACACTGGAGGAGCACACGGCTCCGCTCGCTCTCGGCAAAGCGGGTCAGGTAGAGCATCAGGATGCGGTCCACCACGATGCAGGCCGCCAGATTGGCGCTCTCCTTCTTCAGGCTGTGGCCCATGGCCTCCCGCTCATACTGAGGCAAGGCGTAATCCAGCAGGATCAGGATGGGGCGCTCGCTGTACCCCAGCTGATTGATGTAGGTGGTCAGCTCCGCGCCGGTCTTGCTGCCCGAGAGCACCACCACCTCCAGCCCGGTGCGGACCAGATTGGTGCCGAAGGCCGCGATGGGATGGGGATAGGTAAAGACATGGTCGTTGCCGCCGGCAAAAGAGGCGATCAGACTGCCGTTTCGCTGCCCGGGCACCACCGTGGAGACCGGGAAAGAGAGGCTGCGCAGCAGCGTGGCCGCCGACTCCGGCGTGAGGTTGTTGTTCTTGGGCCAGCTTTTGATCATCTCCCGGGCGCTGCGCTTGAGCTTGTTGGTGTCCTGCTTGTCGGCGCCGGCGTACTCGGTGTAGATGTACTCCAGGGTGCGGCCCTGTCCCTTCTCCCGGGTGCAGCGCTGGTAAAGACCGCGGTATTCTCCCAAAAAGCGGCGGAAATAGTCGCTTTCCTCTCCGTTCTGAAGCAGCGCGCTCTCCGGCGGCTGGGTCACCCCTTCCCGCAGCACCAGCTGCATATAGTCGTGAGCCACGCTGAACATCTTCTTTTGCAGCAGGGTCTCGATGGTATCAAAGATGGGACAGTAGTCCTTCTTCTGCTTGAGCTGGTCGAATTCATAGCGGTAACGGGGCTCCAGCCCCTTGGCGTTCTCCTCTACCGCCGCCATGCAGGACTGCATGGTCCGGTAATAAAAGCCCCAGTTGTTGGTCTGGCTGTAATGGTGGCGGCGCACGTCCACCACGGCGGCGGACAGGCGCTCCTTGTCGGCGTTGTTCTCGATGCGCCCGTAGGTGGCCGCCAGCTCCAGCTGGGCCCGGAAGGCGCTCTCGTCTTCCTCCAGCCGGGCAACCACCTTTTTCACATCGCTTTCAATGTCCGCCCGCTCCAGCTGCTCCAGTTCCACGCCCTGCTCGGCGCACAGCTCCTGGATGAGCTGGGCCGTGCCGAAGTTGTACCGGTCGGAGGTATCCTTGTCGCCGTTCCAGATCCGGTCCACCACGCTGGCCCAGTCGGTACCCTCGCCCGCCGCCATCTTGGCGTCGTGCCGGGCCAGACGCTTCCACGGCTCGTCCCCCGGAATGATGTAGGCCACCGGCTCCAGCACCGGCAGCAGCTTTTCATCCAGCTCCATCTCTCCGGTGCGGAGGAAGTCGGCATAATAATTTTTCCGGTGGGCGGAGCGGCCTTCCAGCGCGTCGGCCAGTTCCTCCAGCGTGGCGTGCAGGGCCGCCGCGGCGCCGGCCAGCGCGGGACCGTCCTGCCGGCCCAGCTCGTCCACGCCCTCCAAAGAGGCGCGGAAACAGGCGCTGAGGGTGCTGCGCCGCCGCATGATCCGCTCGGCTTCGTTCTGGTCGGCGATGGCGTTGTCCGAACACTCCAGCCACTGGGAACAGATTTCCAGGCAGGTATAAAACCGCTTGGTCGTGTTGCTTCGGGCGGCGGCGGTGAGCCGGTCGGCCTGCTTGCGGGTGGTGGGCTGCTTCTCCCACGCCCGGTCGATGTACTTTTTCACCGCGCTCTGGTCCGGTCCGCCCTGGCCGTTGAGGAGAGGCGTACACTGCCGGGCCACCTGATCACGGTCCTGGGTGCGGTCCTCGCTCACAATACGCAGGCACTCCATGAGCATGCTGTGGCTGCCGAACAGCTCTTCCAGCAGGCCCTTGATGCGGTTGGAGTGAATGGCGGTCTCCGACCAGTTGGCCCCGCAGATCTCCTGGGCCCGCTTGGAAAGCTGCTCAATGCGGCGGCTGGTGTCGCCCCACATACAGGACTGGCGGATAAACTGGGGATCAAAGCCACGGCGGCGTTGGCGCAGGTCCTCAGCCAGCATTCCCACCGCCCGGCGAAGCTCCCCGAGACGGTCCAGCAAGGGTTCGCTCTCCAATCCCTGGAGCAGGTCGGCGGCCTGATACCAGCCCTGCGCCGCCTCGCCGGAAAAGGCCATACGCAGATAGGCGCTCAGACGGAGGCAGGCCTGATCCCCCGCCTCTCCCGCGCCGGCAAACACCTGGGCCAGACGGTCGGGCAGATAGACGCACCCCGCCGCCGGGTCATTCAGGGCGTAGGCATAGCGGAGATAGCGCTCATCCAGCTTGGGGAAGAGCATGCCGCCGCTCCGCAGCTGGCACAGCGCCAGCGGGAACTTTTTCTCGGCAAACCACTCCATACTCTGCCGCAGCAGTGCCTCCGGGTCTACCTGCATGGGGAGAAGCCCTTCCCTGTCTTCCGGTTCCATGGGGGGCTCCGCTTCCACCAATACGTCCAGCGCAACGGAAGGTGCCAGGTCCGGCTGGGCGGTTTCCTCTGCCTCTGCGACACATTCCGCTTCGGGCAGCACTTCCGCTTCAATGGGCGCTTCCCCTTCCGGCTCGACGACCATCTCCGCCTCTACAACGCATTCCGCTTCGGGCAGTACTTCCGCTTCAATGGGCGCTTCCCCTTCCGGCGCGACGACTGCCTCCGCCTCTACAACGCATTCTTCGGACAGTGCTTCCGCTTCCATCCGCGCTTCCGGCTCCGGTTCGGCAGGCATTTCTTGGTCCACGGGCGGTTCCGGGTCCACGGGAGGCTCAGGGTCAACCGGCGGTTCCGGGTCTGTGGGCGGCTCCGGCATCATCCCCGCAAAAAAATCGTAAAAGGTACAAAAGCTGCCGTCGGGACGGTAGAATCCATCAGGGGTATCCAGCGCGATCCAGCCGGGCAGCGGCACCTCACGGTCGCCCAGCAGCGCCGACCAGGCCGGAATCTCACTGCCGCAGGACACGATCACCCAGGTCTCCTCGGCGTTTTCCGTCAGCCGGGCGCAGACCTGCTCCAGCAGGCGCTCCCGCAGCCCCTGGCCCGGATCTACCAGGGCCATCAGCACCCGAGTACAGATGCTTCTCCTGCCGTTTTTATTGCCAAACCGCAGCTCCAGCCGGTAACAGAGATCTTCCACCACATCGCCCAGCCGGTCAATCCCCCAGCCCTCCAGCCGCTTTTCCTCATGCAGCCAGTGAAGCACCGTCTCCACCGCGTCCACCTGGCGCAGCACGTCGCCGTTCAGCTTGGGCTCGGCGATGCCCCGGGGCAGATGGCTCCGCTGGGCAGGGGGTATGATGTTGTGCTGGATGAAACGCCGCATACTCTGCTTTTCCATCCCCTCCAGCAGCTTGCGGGTGGGCTGGTAATAGCGGCGCTCCACCCCGTTTTTGTCGGTGGTGGTGATCTCCATTACATAGCCGTCCTTGATGGCGGTATTGAGATAGGAGGGCGGGAAATCCGGCGTCTGGGCCAGCTCTTCCCCGGCAAAGATCACCCGGTCAGAGAGCATATTCAGCAGCGCTGTGAACTCCCGCCGCCGAAAGGCATCCTGAAGCTTCTTGCTGCTGGGACTCTCCAGACGGCGCTTGCCCTGCACGCTCAGGTTATACGGTCCGTCCCCTTCCCGGCCCGGCCAGCTGCTCTCTTCTTCCGCAATCTCCGCCCTTTCCGCCTCCTGGGGCCCCTCCCCTTCCGGCACATCCTCTTCCGGGGGTTCCGGCACGGCTTCGGCGGTCTCTTCCACCGGTTCTTCCTCAGGTTCTGCCTCGGGTTCTGCCTCGGTCACCGGCGCCGAAGGCGCTTCTTCAACCGTTTGGGCTGCCTCTTCCGTCACAGCTTCCGCCGGGGCTTCTGTTTCTTCTGCCGGCGCCTCAGGCACTGTTTCCGGCTCCTCCGGCTCCTCGGCAGGCAGGCGGATGGCTCCGGCGTACACGCCCGCCAGCAGCGGGAAGCCCAGCACATCGCCGTACCGGGTCATGAGATCGTCGCCCGCGCCGTAGTCCGGCGCGTCCAGACGGTCTAAAAGGGCGTCGCAGCTCTCGGTCCAGTGGGCCAGCCCTTCGGTCTCTTGGGCAATGGCGGCTTGCAGCTCTTCCTGCTTGTGTCTCAGGATCTCCCCAAGGCCAAGGGCTCCCTCCGCCGCCTCCAGTGACAAAAACCGGCTCCAGGTCCGCTCCCGCCGCCGCTGGGCTTCCCGCCGGGCCAGCTGTTCTTCCAGCCCCGCCATGTTGTCCGACGGTTCCTCCAGCAGTTGGGATGCCCGGGTCAGCAGATCCGCCTGGTTCCTGGCAAAGGCGCACAGCGCCGCCGCGCTCTCCTCCGCCTGCTCCGTGGTCAGCCACCGTTCCTCCCGGCAGGTCCGTTCCAGCGTGCCCAGCGTCCCGGCCAGTGCTCCGCCGCTTTCCCGCAAGGCGCTCAGTTGCTCCAGCATCTCCTGGAGCTGTTGCAGTTCATCATACACGGTTCGTTCCTCCTTTTTTGAGTTTGAATTTCCCTATGGTAACTTCTATTATACCGGTCTTCCGTCCCAGGCCGCAAGCCCTATCCGTTGAGCGCCTGAAGGGCGGCCTGGAGTTGGGTGTCGTCGGCATGGGACAGCGTCCCGGAGACAAACGCGATCTGATCTTCTTCGCTCAAAGAGGTTTCCACGTCCAGCGTCAGGCCGGTCCCAATGAGACTGACCCCGTTGCCGGTGAAGTATTCCATGGTGGAAATGCCCAGCGCGCCCCCGTTGGGCAGGGGGAAGGTCTGCTGGGCATAGCCCTTGCCGCTGGTGGGCTCGCCTACGATGATCGCCCCGGCGGCTTCCTGAAGCTCACCGGCAAAGATCTCAGCGGCGCTGTAACTGTCGGCATTGACCAGCACCGCAATGGGCAGCGACACACATTCCGCGTCGGAACGGGTCACTTCTTCCTGACCTGAATAGCTGGTGGTGCGGAAGATCACCCCCTCGGGCAGCAGCCGGTCCAGCATGGGCTTCAGCTCGCTGAGATAGCCGCCGCCGTTATTGCGCACGTCAAAAACCAGTTTCTCCGCGCCATCTCCCACAAGGGACTCCACCGCCGCTTCCATCTGCTCGGCGCTGCCGGTGAAAAAGTTTTCGATGCGGACATAGCCCACCTGACCATCCAGCATCTCGTAGGACACCGGGTCCTCTTCGATGCTCTTCCGGGTCACCATTACGGTGCGGGTGGTCCCGTCGGTCCCCAGGACCGTCAGTTCCACCTGGCTGCCCTCCTCACCCCGGATCAGGTCGGCGCCCTCCGCGCGGGCGTCTCCGGCAATGGAGGTCCCGTCCACCGCCGTGATGACCTCTCCCGCCGTCAGTCCCGCTTCGTGGGCCGGGCCTTTTTCGTTGACCGAGACAATATATAATCCCTCTTCCCGGCTCTGGTCCACCGTCACGCCGATGCCCACATAGGCATTGGCCCGGCGTTCCTGTTCGGCGGCGTAGGAATCCGCGTCCAGGTAGTAGGACCACCGGTCGCCCAGGGCGGACACCATGCCCTCCATGGCCCCGTCTATCACCTTGTCGGCGTCGTACTCTCCCACAAACCGGTTTCGGATCAGTCCATAGCCCTCCAGCAGAGTCAGGCTCTCCGGGCCCAGCACCAGCCAGGCCGCCAGCGCCGTTCCGCCCAGGGTGATCAGTAATGTGAGCGCCACTGCAAAAAGCAGGTGCCATCTGGTATAACGTTTGGGTGCTTGGTTTCTCATAGCAGGTCAGTCCTTTCAATGGAAAAAAGTCAGGAGCGGAACAGGACATTACCGTCCCGCTCCGCCCCTGACACACACAACACACAAAAACAGGAACGTCTCTTTACCAGTTATACGCCCGGATAAAGGTTCCGGACAGCCCGGGGAAGCAGCCCTCCGGGTCCACACGCTGATAATTTACCCGGACCTCCAGATGGAGATGGTTGCCGGTGGAGGAACCGGTGGAACCCACATAGCCGATCACATCGCCCTGCGAGACGATCTGTCCGGCGCTCACTGCCCGGGAACTCATATGGGCATAGAGGGTGGAATTGCCGTTGCCGTGGTCGATGACCACATAGTTACCGTAAGAGGAATGATAGGCGGAGGTCACCACCTGTCCGCCCTTGGCGGCATGGATGGCCGTGCCGCCCGGCGCGGGGATATCGATGCCGGTATGGCTGTGGGGCTGACCGGTGATGGGGTGGATGCGGTAACCAAATGCAGAGGTCAGCTTGTAGTTGCCCGGCAGCGGCCAGTAGTAGCCGGAACCGGTGTTGAGCACCACATTATTCTGCTTGCGCTCCTCCTCCAGCTGCTTCTGCTTTTCCACAATCTCGGCCTGAATCTCCGCCGCCGCCTGACTCTCCGCCTCCAGCTGACGGTTCACCTCTTCGGTGTCGGCGTTGATCTGGTCCAGCAGCGCCTGGGCTTCGGCCACTTTGGCCTCCTGCTGGGCCTTCTTGGCCTCCTGCTCTTCCTTCTTGGCCTGCTGCTCGGCCCGGTCGCTCTCCAGTCCCGCTTTCAGCTCCTCGATCTGCTTGCGGGTGGCCACCAGATCATCCATCACCTTCTGGTCATAGTCCATGATCTCGTCCACTACGGTGATGCGGTCCAGCAGGTCGGCAAAGTCGGTGGCCTGGAAGATGATGGACCAGTAGGAGATATCTCCGTCCTCCTCCATGGCCCGCACCCGCTGGCAAAAGAGCTCGTACTGCGCCTCTTCCCGGGCCACGGCCTCCACCCGCTCGGCCTCTTTCTGGGCAATGGCCCCGTCATAGTAGCTGATCTGGGCCTCAATGCTGTCCAGCTCGCTCTTGATGGCGGAAAGCTGCTGCTCCAGGATCTGCCGCTTTTCCTGCGCCGCCGCCTTGTCGTCTTCCAGCGCGTCCAGCTTCTCGTTCAGCTCGTCCTGACGGGCCTGGGACTCCTTCTGCTCCTGCTCCAGCGCGTCGATTTCCGACTGGGTCACGGCCCCGGCGCTGCCCATGGCCATGGTCAGCATGGGCAAGAGCAGCAGCACCGCCAATAAAATGGCCAGTCCGCCGGTGAGGATACGCCGGAGATCCGGCCGTCTCTTCTGTTCGTCCTGATGTTCTCTGTGTGTCATGATGCGACTCCTTATGTACTCAAACCTGAAGGAACTTGCGAATGGCCATCAGACTGCCGCCCACGCCGATGATGAAGCCCGTCACCAGGAAGACAAAGAGCACTTCCATGGACATCTGCTCAAAGGGCAGCACGGTGATGAGCTGCATGGTGTCGGAGTTGTCCACCGCCTGTTTGATGAGGTCGTAGACGCCCCACTGGAAAAAGTAGGACAGCAGTGCGCCCGCCAGGCCCAAAATCATGCCCTCAAAGACAAAGGGCCAGCGGACAAAGGCGTTGGTGGCGCCGCACATCTTCA
>DXGA01000126.1 GCA_019114165.1 Candidatus Flavonifractor merdipullorum
TCATTGCCACACTGCTCCTCACCCGCAACCTGAAGGTCCGCAACCCCGGTAAGCTCCAGTGCGGTCTGGAATGGGCGGTGGAATTTCTCAACGGTTTCACCCGCGACTCCATCGGTCCTCATTGGAAACCCTTTGCTCCTTATCTGGGTACGGTGGCCATCTATATCGCCTTTTCCAACATCATCGGCATCTTCGGGCTGACCCCCCCCACCAAAGACCTGAGCATCACCACCGCGCTGGCCCTGATGAGCCTGTGCCTCATCTACGGCGCACAGTTCCGCTACCGCGGCTTTGTGGGCGGCTGGAAGCAGTTTGCCCATCCCATGCCGCTGCTGCTCCCCATCAACCTGATGGAAGTGGTCATCCGGCCGCTGGCCCTGTGCATGCGTCTGTTCGGCAACGTGCTGGGCGCCTTCATCATCATGGAGATGATCAAGTATCTGGTGCCTATTTTCCTGCCCGCGGCGTTCAGCCTGTACTTCGATCTCTTTGACGGCCTGATCCAGACGGTGGTCTTTGTATTCCTGACCGCCCTCTTCACCGGCGAAGGCATCAAGGACGAAGACTAATCCCATCCATCATCATTGACTTATTCAGGAGGAATTTACTATGAATATCGGAATCATTGCTGCCGGCATCGCTGTTCTCACCGGTTTTGGCGCCGGCATCGGCATCGGCATCGCCACCGGCAAGGCCACCGAAGCCATCGCCCGTCAGCCCGAGTCCGCCGGCAAGATCAACTCCACCCTGCTGCTTGGCTGTGCTCTGGCGGAAGGTACCGCCATCTTCGGCTTCATCACCGCGCTGCTGGTCATCTTCATGGGTTAAGGGGGCGTCCCTCATGCTGGAATTCCATCTGAGCACCATCGTGTTCAACATCATCAATCTGCTGGTGCTCTTCTTCTTTTTCCGAAAATTCCTCTTCGGCCGGGTGAATGCCGTGCTGGAAGAGCGGGCCAAGCTGGTCCAGCAGGAGCTGGAGCAGGCCGAGACCCACAACACCCAGGCCCAGCAGCTCCAGAGCCAGTATCAGGAGAAACTGGACAGCGCCCACGAGGAAGCCGGCCGCATCGTGGCTCAGGCCCAGGCCCAGGGCAAGAAAGAATATGACGCCCTGGTAGCCGCCGCCCAGGAGGACGTGCGCAAGGTCCACGCCGACGCCCAGTCCAAGCTGGCCGCCGAGCGGGAGAACATGCTGCGTGGCGCCCGTCAGGAAGTGGCCCAGCTGGCCCTTCTGGCCGCCGCCCAGGTGGCGGGCAAGCGTCTGGACAGCGACAGCGACCGGGCTTTGGTCGAAGACTTTTTGAAAGAGGCGGGTGAAGGCGCATGAAAGAACAGATCCAACGCTATGCCGCCTCCCTCTTTGCTCTGGCGGGCGACGCCCCCAAGGGCGTAGAAACCGCCTGCAGCGCGGTACTGAACGACAAGGCGCTCTGGCAGAGTCTCACCAGTCCCGCTGTCTCCGCCGCCCAGAAGGAAGAACTGCTCCGTTCCGCCCCCGCGCTGACCGGTCAGCAGGAATTGCAGGCCTTCCTGCTCCTCCTGCTGGAAGAGGGCCAGCTGGACCTCTTCCCCCAGATCTGCGCCTCCTTCCACAGCATGGCCCTTGCCGCTGAGGGCGGCGCGGTGTGCGTGATGACCTGCGCCCGGGAGCCCGACCAGCAGATGCAGGACGACGTCCGCCGGGCGGTATGCAAGCTGCGCCACCTGGATAAGGTGGTGCTGGAGATCCGCATCGATCCGTCCATCCTGGGCGGTTTCATCCTGGAAGTGCAGGGCGTCACCTATGACCGGAGCGTCAAGGGCCGCCTGAGCCGTCTGGCCCGGGGCCTGGATCAGGCCGACAGCGAGAGCGACGGCCTGGGCGATCTGGTGGAACAGCTCAAGGCTCAGATCCTGGGCTTTGACGGCAAGGATCAGGGCAGCGAGACCGGCCGTATTCTGGGTATGGGCGACGGTATCGCCACCGTTTCCGGCCTGGACAAGGCGGTCTACGGCGAGCTCGTCGAGTTCGAGACCGGCGTGGAGGGCATGGTGATGGACCTGTCCCGCGACCATGTGGGCGTGGTGCTGCTGGGCTCCGACGCCGGTCTGGGCGAAGGCAGCGTGGTGCGCCGCACCGGCCGTCCCGCCGATGTGCCGGTGGGCGACGGTCTCATCGGCCGGGTGGTGGACGTGATGGGTCACCCCATCGACGGTATGGGCCCCATCCAGTACACCGAGCGCCGCCCCATCGAGCATGAGGCCAGCGGCGTGGTCACCCGTGAGCCGGTGAACCAGCCCCTCCAGACCGGTATTCTGGCCATCGACGCCATGGTCCCCATTGGCCGCGGCCAGCGTGAGCTGATCATCGGCGACCGTCAGACCGGTAAGACCGCCATTGCCGTGGACACCATCCTCAACCAGAAGGGACAGGATGTGATCTGCATCTATGTGGCCATCGGTCAGAAGGCCTCCACCGTGGCCCGCATCCGCGACACCCTCACCAAGTACGGCGCCATGGATTACTCCATTATCCTCTCCTCCACCGCCAGCGACCCGGCCCCCCTCCAGTACGTGGCCCCCTACGCCGGCGCCGCCATGGGCGAGTACTTCATGAGCAAGGGGAAAGACGTGCTCATCGTCTACGACGATCTCTCCAAGCACGCCGTGGCCTACCGCGCCATTTCCCTGCTGCTCAAGCGCTCCCCCGGCCGTGAGGCCTACCCCGGCGACGTCTTCTACCTCCATTCCCGTCTGCTGGAGCGGGCCTGCCGCCTGACCAAGGAGTACGGCGGCGGTTCCATGACGGCCCTGCCCATCGTCGAAACCCAGGCCGGCGACGTTTCGGCCTACATTCCCACCAACGTGATTTCCATCACCGACGGTCAGATCTACCTGGAAAGCGGCCTCTTCTTCTCGGGCCAGCGCCCGGCCGTCAACGTGGGTTTGTCGGTGTCCCGTGTGGGCGGTGCCGCCCAGACCCGCGCCATCAAAAAGACGGCGGGCACCCTGCGTATCGACCTGGCCCGTTT
>DXGA01000127.1 GCA_019114165.1 Candidatus Flavonifractor merdipullorum
CTGGTCCGTAGGGGCGGCCAGTGTCCGCCCCCTACACAGCACAAATGTAGCGATGAAAGCGCCTGGGGGAAGTGCAGAAGGGGGGGTATCCCCCCTTCTGCCCCTTTTGGTCCAGGCCCTTTTCGGGAAAAGGGCCTGGCGCCGCCCGCGTAGGGCCGTCCCCCGCAGGGAATTAAAAAACAATACTGCGGCGATTTGCATCCCACACATCACACTTTATGTTTTCTTCACCTTTGCTTAAAGGCGGGTTATCCTCTTTCCGCTATACTGGACTCACATTCAGGAAAGGAACGGTGAAAGCCAAATGGCGGAACAAGTGATGGAAGCCCGTGGGCTGACCAAGCGCTATGGAAACGCGCTGGCAGTGGACCACGTGGATTTACATTTGGAAAAAGGGCAGATTTACGGACTGGTGGGGCGCAACGGCGCGGGAAAAACCACCATTATCCGCATGATCACGGCCCAGACCACCCCCACGGAGGGGGAGATCACCCTCTTCGGGGCCAACACGCCCAAAGCGCTGGCATCCATGCGTGCCCGGACAGGGGCCATGGTGGAGACCCCCAGTTTCTACCCGTATCTGGACGCCCGGCAGAATCTGGAGTATTACCGCATCCAGCGGGGCATCCCCGGCAAGCACGCCGTGGAGGAGGCCCTGGAAGCGGCGGGCCTCACCGACACGGGCAAGAAGAAGTTCAAGCATTTTTCCCTGGGCATGAAGCAGCGGCTTGGACTGGCGCTGGCCCTGATGAACCGGCCGGATTTTCTCCTGCTGGACGAACCCATCAACGGCCTGGACCCGGAGGGCATCGTGGAGTTTCGTAATCTGCTGCTCCGGCTCAATGAGGAGCGGCAGACCACCATTCTCATCTCCAGCCACATTTTGAGCGAGCTTTCCAATCTGGCCACCTGCTATGGGTTTCTGGACCACGGCATCATGCTGGAGGAGATCAGCGCCCAGCGGCTGGAGGAAAAATGCCGGGCCTGTCTGGAACTCCATGTGGACGACGCGCCCACCGCGTCGCTTATTCTGGAGAAGACTCTGGGCACCCATGACTACGAGGTCATCAACGCCGCGGTGATCCGTCTTTACAGCCACCTGGACCAGCCGGGCGCAGTGGCCCGGGCCATGGTGGAAGGGGGCGTGACCCTGTCGGCGCTGGAGAGCCGTGGGGCCAATCTGGAGGATTATTTCCTCAACCTGATTGGAGGTGCCCGCCATGCGTAACTATCTCTCTGCCGAGTGCTACAAGGTGTTCCACCGCAGCTATTTTTATCTCACCCTTTTGGTCTGTCTGGCGCTGGAGGGGCTGCTGCTGTGGGGCAGCTGGCTGACCTATCACTGGGGCAACGGCGCCATTGATTTCTACTCCACCGCCCTGATGATCCCGGTGCTGCTCAGCGTGGGTATGTACGCAACCCTGTTGACCACCGATATGGTCTTTTCCGACCAGTATAAGCACAATACCCTGAAAAATGAGGTCTCCTATGGCCTCTCCCGTACCCGCATCTATGTGGGCAAGCTGCTGGTGTCCCTGCTGGTCTCGCTGGTGGCGGGGGTCATTATGGTGGGCTTCTACCTGATGGGCTGCTGGGTGCTCTATCCCCACAATGAGCTGGATCAGGCGGCGCTGTCTCTCATCGGCTATACGCTGTCGGGCGCGCTCCCCCTCTGGTTCGGGGCTCAGGCGGTGTCGGTGTTCTGCGTGTTCCATGTCCGCTCGTCCACGGTGGGTTCCTTTCTGGCGCTGGGCATACTGGGCGTTCTGCCCAGTATGTTGCAGGCTTTTGGAATGCTGTTCCACCCCGTCTTTGAGACCATGCGGCAGTATACGCCTGCCTTTATGCTGGACAATCTGAAAAATATGGCTTTTTCCGGGAATTATATCGGCCTTTGCTGGGTGAGCGGCCTCCTTTGGTTCGCCGTGTTCGCCGTGGCTGGGGTGGTGCTGTTCCAGAAAAAGGAGATTCGATAAAAGGAGGGAGACCATCCATGCTCAACTATGTCAAAGCGGAGCTGTGGAAGGTCTCCCGCCGCCGTTCTTTCTGGGCATTGGCGGGGATCCTGGCGGTGCTGGCCTTTTTGTTTTTCCTGCTGTGCGCCATGAGCGAGGCAACGCTGGCCGAACTGGCGGGTGATCTTCCCGCCTTTCAGTTTGTGGGGATGCTGCTTGCCCCGTTGCTGGTCCAGACGGTGGACAGCCACTGTACCGACACCATGAAGAATGAGCTGTCCTTCGGCTTGCCCCGGCATCTGGTGTATCTGGGCAAGCTGTGGGCCATTCTGGCGGCCGGTGTGGGGCTTGCCTTTGCACTGATCGGCGGCGCGCTGGGATTTGGCTGGCTCTTTCTGGCCCATGGCACGGAAGAAAACCTGTGGACCAACGGCGTGATCCTGCTCTTTGTGATTCTGGCGGCCCTGCCACTCTGGTGCGGAATGGCGGGCTTCTGCCATATGGCGGCCATGCTGATCCCCAGTGCCGGGGCCTGGGTAACGGGCTATTATCTTCTCTTTTTCTTTGGACAGCCCATCCTGGTGGTCATCGCCTCGCTGTTCTTTCAGGGCAACATGAGCGCCTGGCCCATGGAGATCATACAGATCATCCTCATGCCCTACGCTCTTTTGATGGCGGAGTACCTCAGCGGCAGTCTCACGCTGGAGTATCAGCTCTGGTGCTGGGGAGTGGGGATGCTGTGGCTGTGGGCCAGTACGGCGGCAGGGCTTGCCCTTTTTTCCCGCCGGGATGTACGGTAGGGAAGCGTGAAAAGTGAAGAGTGAAGAGAAGGGGGACGGCGGATGGTGGTCGTTTGTATCCTGTTGGGATTGATCAGCGTGGTGCTGGGGCTGCGGGTGTGGACTCAGGACCGGGCGTTACGCGCGGCGGCGGAGCAGCTCCGCGCGCTGGGGGAGAAGGAATGTGGGGGGCGTATCCGGATGGCGGTGCCCAACGCGGCGGCGGAGGAGCTGCTGGCCGAGGTCAACCGGCTTTTGGCCCTGCGTATGGAGGACCGGGCCGAAGGCCGGGCCCGTGAAAAGGAATTAAGGCGGCAGATCTCCAACGTCTCCCACGATCTGCGCACCCCGCTGACCTCCATTCTGGGTTATTTGCAGCTGCTGGAGGACGACACCCTTTCGCCGGAGGACCGGAAGACCTATTTGGGGGTGGTGGGCAGCCGTGCCCAGGCCCTCCAGCGGCTCATTACCAGCTTTTACGACCTGTCCCGTCTGGAGGGCGGCGAGTTCCCGCTGGAAAAGGAACGGGTGGATCTGAGAGGGGTGCTGGCCGAATTGCTGGCCTCGTTCTATCAGGATTTCACCGACGCCGGCTTTGATATGCGGGTAGACCTGGACGAGCACGTTCCGGCGGTGTGCGCCGACCCGGGGGGCGCCCTGCGTGTGATGACCAATCTGCTGCGCAACGCCCTGGACCACGGACAAAGTCCCATGACCATCCGGCTCTATGCAGAAGGGGAGCGGGTGGTGAGCCATTTTACCAACGCCGCCCCATACCTGACGCCGGAGGACGCCCAACACGTCTTTGATCGGTTTTTCACCTCCGACAAGATGCGCACCGGGCGCAACACCGGCCTTGGCCTGGCCATCGTGAAGACGCTGGCCGAGCAGATGGGGGTGGAGGTGCGCACGGAGTTAGCGGACGGCAACTTTGCTATTGCGCTATTCTGGAGAAAATGGCAATAAAAGAGGGGAAAAAGCCGCGAATCTTCCTTGACAAAAGGTGGGGAAACTGCTATCTTTGACATGGTAAAGTAAGTGAGAGACCGCCCCTTTTGCGGGGGCGGGTTTTACACTGCTGTTTTGCCTGCCCGGACAGCCGAGTAAGCGCCGTGGTAAACGGGTAGCCCCGGCGGCAGGAACTAGGAAAGGAATGATCAATCCATATGGTCAAGATTGTGAGAAAACAGGTTCTCAATCCCAGCGTTACCCTGCTGGAGGTGGAGGCGCCCCGCATTGCCAAGAAGGCGCAGGCCGGCCAGTTCATCATTCTGCGTCTGGATGAGGAGGGCGAGCGGATCCCTCTGACCATCGGCGACTACGACCGGGAGAAGGGTACGATCACCATCATGTTCCAGAAGGTGGGTCTCACCACCCAGCTGCTGGGCGACCTGAACGAGGGCGATGCCATCCGTGACTTCGTGGGTCCTCTGGGCCAGCCCACCCGTCCCGAGCTGGGGGATGACATCAAGCGGGTGTGCGTGGTCGGCGGCGGCGTGGGCTGCGCCATCGCCTATCCCCAGGCCAAGAGCCTCCATGCCGAGGGCATCGAGGTGGACGTCATCGCCGGTTTCCGCTCCAAGGACATCGTAATCCTGGAGGAGGAGTTCAAGGCGGCCAGCGACCACTTCTATCTCACCACCGACGACGGCAGCTACGGCGAGAAGGGCTTTGTCACCGACAAGCTCAAGGCCCTCATTGAGGCGGGCAACCAGTATGACGCCGTCATTGCCATCGGCCCCGTGCCCATGATGAAATTTGTGTCCAAGACCACCGAGCCCTATGGGATCAAGACGCTGGTCAGCCTGAACCCCATCATGATCGACGGCACCGGCATGTGCGGCTGCTGCCGCGTGACGGTGGGCGGCAAGATGAAGTTTGCCTGCGTGGACGGCCCCGACTTTGACGGCCACCAGGTGGATTTCGACGAGCTGATGAACCGCAACTCCGTTTACCGCGAGCGTGAGGCCCAGGAGAAGGAGCGCCACGCCTGCCGGATGGAGAAGCTGGCCCACGATATGATCCACTAAGTAGGGAGGTCG
>DXGA01000128.1 GCA_019114165.1 Candidatus Flavonifractor merdipullorum
CATCCTTCCAATCAGATTCAAATTCAGACTCAGAGTAAGAGAAATGGGCCTCATCCAGTGCGTCGGCCAGACGCATTCCCATCGGACGCATAGTTGCAAATGTAATTCCGCCCGATACCACTCCGCCAATAACGGGGATGGCCTTTGAGACGCCCTTTGCAAAAATTTCCTTGGTCATTTTGGCCCCCAGCGCCTTGGCGATAGATTTTATGACAGGATAATAAAAGGTTTTTGTCAGTGCCTGCTGCGGTAATTTTTTTAGGGCCTGCTTTGCCAGGGAAGAAGATACCACCCTGACCATCTGGGATGCGCCGGAGGCGCCCAGCATGACGCCGCAATACAAAATCAGTTGGTTTGTGACCTTTTCGCTGTCCGGCTTTTCTCCATGCCAAAGGTCCTGCTCGCCATACAGATAGGCCAGTTCCTGGGCCAACCGCAGTGATACCGCATAAAACTGGATCAGGTCAGCGGGAATCGATGCCGCCATAGCGAATCCACCGGGAAGTCCAGCAACGAAAGACGCGCCGGTGGAAAACATTGTCCGCTCGCTAACGATGCGGTCCGCCATTTTCCGCAGTTCTTTACGACTGCATTTTGCATCCACAGGCCCCAGCTCAATGATCTGATTCAGCTCTTCCGGGCTTTTGTTTTTGAAGCGCTCGCGCAGAAATACCTCACGGTGTACTTTGACGCCGGGCACCTGAATGGCGGTTTCGATTACATTGGCAAGGTCGAAACTTTTTTTCTCCATTACCGCTTCCATATCCAGAGTTCTCCTGTCCCAATAAAATTTGAAATCAGCGGGCTGATCCGCCGCGCTTTTTTACTGGAAAATCCAGTATACGCTTTTTATTCTACCAGAAAGACCGCCCATGTCAATCCAAAGGGAGAGCAGAACGCACAAAAGGGAGGGAAAACGACCGCTTTTCCCCTGTCAGAACGGAAACAACCGTATAAAATGGGGCAAACTACTTGCATGGCGTGGGATGGTGTGGTATAATCGGCATGATAGTAGTGTAGGTATTGTGAGAGTGGGGCCCGCCCCGCTCTTCTTTTTGAAAAAAAACGGGCCTGTAAATTTGTGGAAGGCCCTGTTCGGAGGTGCGTAATATGGCAAAGGTGACCGACACGGTGGCCGCTCTGGCCGGACCCATCGCGGCGGAGCAGGGCTGTACGCTGTGGGATGTGGAATATGTCAAGGAGGCCGGTACCTGGTTCCTCCGCGTCTTTATCGACAAGGAAGGCGGCGTGTCCATCGACGACTGCGAGGCGGTTTCCCGCCCCCTGTCCGATGCGCTGGACGTGGCCGACCCCATCGAGGGAAGCTACACCCTGGAAGTGGGCTCGGCGGGCATCGACCGGGTGCTGAAAAAGCCGGAGCACTTCCAGAAATACCTGGGCGCTGAGGTGGAAGTCCGCCTCTACCGGGCCCGGGAGGGCCGCAAGGAGATCGTGGGTCTCCTGTCCGGCTATGAAAACGGCGACGTGACCCTGGATGTGGACGGCGCGCCGGTGAAACTGGAAAAGAAAGATGTGGCGCAGGTACGGCTGTACGTGCGCATTTAATAAAGGAGATCGTAATTATGCCGAGAAAGAACGCAAAGGCTCAGAAGAGCAACGAGCTGGACGGAGCCGAATTTTTCACCGCCATCGGGCTCATCGAGCAGGAGAAGGGCATTCCCAAGGGATATATGCTGGAGAAGATCACCCAGGCGCTGGTCACCGCCTATAAGCGGGATCATGAGGGCGTGGGGGACAACGTCTCGGTGGAGGCCGACGAGAAGGCTGGCACCGTGCGTATGTTCGTCAAGAAGGACGTGGTGGAGACGGTGGATAACCCCTGCACCGAGATGAGCCTGGAGGAAGCCCGGGCCACCCTGCCCCGTGCCCAGCTGGGCGACGTGCTGCGCATCGAGATCAAGCCCCGCAACTTTGGCCGCATCGCCGCCCAGACCGCCCGTCAGGTCATCATCCAGGGCATGCGCGAGGCTGAGCGCGGCATGATCTATGATGAGTTCTCCTCCAAGGAGCACGAGATCGTCACCGGTCTCGTCACCCGCATCGATCCCCGCTCCGGCGCGGTGTCCCTCCGCATCGGCTCGGGCAACGAGAGCAGCGAGGGCCATCTGGCCGCCAACGAGCAGGTCAAGGGCGAGGAGATCACCGAGGGGATGCGCCTGCGCGTGTACGTCATGGAGGTCCGCCGTTCCACCAAGGGTCCCCAGGTCCTCCTCTCCCGCACCCATCCCGGCCTGGTCAAGCGCCTCTTCGAGCTGGAAGTGCCCGAGATCTACGACGGCACCGTGGAGGTCAAGTCCATCGCCCGTGAGGCCGGTTCCCGCACCAAGCTGGCGGTCTGGTCCGCCGACCCCGAGGTGGACGCCATCGGCGCCTGCGTCGGTCCCCGTGGCCAGCGGGTGAACAACATCGTGGAGGAGCTCCACGGCGAAAAGGTGGATATCATCAAGTTCAGCGACGATCCCGCCGCCTATGTGGCCGCCGCCCTCTCTCCCGCCGACGTCATCAGCGTTACCACCCTGGACGAGGGCAAGAGCTGCCGCGTGGTGGTGCCCGACGATCAGCTGTCCCTGGCCATCGGCAAGGAGGGACAGAACGCCCGTCTGGCCGCCAAGCTGACCGGCTACAAGATCGACATCAAGCCCGCTTCCGCCGCCGACGAGCTGCCCGAGACCGAAGAGGCCGCCGGGGAAGCGCCTGTGGCGGAAGAGATCGCCGCGGAGGAGACCGTGACCGAGACCCCGGTGGACCAGACCGAGGCGTAAGTCCGTTCCTGCGGTGTGACGTTTATCATGTAGGGGCGACCCTTGCGGTCGCCCGCGCCCACAAGGAGGCGAAAGAGATGCCGAAAAAGATCCCTATGCGCCAGTGCCTGGGCTGCCGGGAGATGAAACCGAAAAAAGAGCTCATCCGGGTGGTAAAGAGCCCGGAGGGAGAGGTTTCGCTGGATTTTAAGGGGAAGAAGCCGGGACGGGGCGCTTACGTCTGTCCCGACCCGGCCTGTCTTGCCAAGGCCAGAAAGAGCCGGGCGCTGGAGCGGGCGTTCTCCTGCCAGATGCCGGAGGAAGTCTATCCCGCTCTGGAGCAGCAAATGCTGGAGGGCGACCATGGATAATCTCCTGCATTTGGTGGGTCTGTCCCGCCGGGCCGGCCGTCTGGCCGCCGGGGAGGAGCCGGTCCGTCTGGCCCTGAAGAGCGGCAAGGCCGTGCTGGTACTGGTGGCGGGAGACGCGGCGGAGAACAGCCTCCGCCGTGTGACCCACTGGGCCGAAGAGGCCGGCGTTCCCTGGTGTCAGATTCCCCACACCAAGGAAGAACTGGGCGGCGTTTTGGGGCGCAACAGCTGCGCGCTGCTGGCCCTCACCGATCTGGGTCTGGCTGCGGCTGCGGCCCGTGCCCTGTGCACCGGGGACCAGAACTATGCCGCCCTGGCCCAAGACCTCTCCGACCGGGCGGAAACGGTCCAGAGCGCCGAAAAAGCCCGCCGGGCCAAGGAGCGGGAACGCCGCCGCAAGGAAGCCAAGCCCTGGGCGGCTCCGTCCGGGTCCCCCCAGAAACCCGCTGCGGGACGGAAACGTCCCAACGGAAAGCCGGCGCGCCATGGAACAAAATAAGCGCCGGGGATGTACCATCATCAACCGGACTTGTTCCAATGAGCAAGCACAAAAGCGCTCTTTTGTGTTTCCTCGTTGGTGCAAGTCCCCACAAGTGGAGGTGGCTTTATTTGCTGAATAACAAGTATCGCGTGCATGAAGTAGCCAAAGATTTCAAGCGTAATTCCAAGGAGATCGCCGACATCCTGACCCGGTATGCGACGACCCCGAAAAATCATATGCAGGTGCTGGAGGACAGCGAACTGTCCATTGTTTTTGAATATTTGACCCAGCACAATCAGGTGGAGAGTATGGATTCTGTATTTGCCGACGCCCGTCATCAGCCCAAGACAGAGAAAAGCGCCCAGCAGCCCGCCCAGTCCAAGGGCGGCAAGGCCGGTCAGGCCGGCCAGAACCAGGGCCAGAAGCGCCCTGAGCATGCCCAGCAGGCCCAGCGCAGCCAGAACGGCGGCCAGCGCGCCAGCAACAGCGGCAGCGCCGCCAACAGCAGCCACGGCCAGCAGCAGAACAGCGCCCAGCAGAGCACCCAGCGCCGCGTACCCGAAAAGAAGATCGTGGACACCCGCAAGGGCGGCGACGTGAATCTGGAGAAGTACGACGAGCGGCTGGAGCAGCTGGCGCCCGAGAAGGCCGACCGCATGAAGGCCGGCAAGCAGAAGATCCAGGGCCGCGGCGGCAATCAGCGCCGCGGCAACTTCCAGGGCGGCAACAAGCGCCGTCAGGAAGAGCAGGACCGGATGCGCCGCCTCCAGCAGGAGATCGCCAAGAAAGCCCCCGTCAAGGTCCTCATCCCCGATGAGATCGGCGTGGGCGAGCTGGCCTCCCGCATGAAGAAGACCGGCGCAGAGGTGGTCAAGACCCTGATGAAGAACGGCGTCATGGCCTCCCTCTCCGACATCATCGACTTCGACACCGCCGCCATCATCGCCGAAGAGATGGGCTGCAAGGTGGAAAAGGAAGTCATCGTCACCATCGAGGAGAAGCTCATCGACGTGTCCGAGGACAAGGAGGAAGACCTCCTGCCCCGCGCCCCCGTTGTGGTGGTCATGGGCCACGTCGACCACGGCAAGACCTCCCTGCTGGACTATATCCGCC
>DXGA01000129.1 GCA_019114165.1 Candidatus Flavonifractor merdipullorum
AAATGTGTTTCAATGAATTTAATTAAATTTTTTTAATTAAAATTCTTGAAGTCCAATCAACAACTGTGACAGGCGGCCGACCTGCCGAAAGGAGTATTCCCATGTTTGAGAAGGTCCGTGAGATCATTATCAGTAACCTCAGCTGTGACGCCCAGCGCGTCACCATGGACGCCGACCTGGTGGAAGATGTGGGGTTAGACTCCCTGGACGCGGTGGACCTGAACGTCGCCCTGGAGGAAACGCTGGGTTTCGCCATGACCGATGAGGAGCTCAAGGAAATCAAGACCGTGGGCGACATCGTCCGCTATCTGGAAGCCCACAAGGAAGCCTAAACGTTAATAAAGGAAAGGGAAAGCTGACATGGAACTGAGTGATATCTTCGCCCTGCTGGAGCGGTTTGAATCCAGCTCGATCCAGCGTATGGAGCTGCGGATGGAGGATTTCCGCCTGGAGCTGGACAAAAACGCCGCTGTGACCGTGGCTCCCGTGGCCGCCGCGCCTGTGGCTGCCGCCCCTGTGGCCGCGCCTTCTGCCGCGCCCGCCCCTGCCGCCGCGCCCAAGGCCGAAGCCCCCGCCGGCCCCACCATCAACGCGCCTCTGGTGGGTACCTTCTACTCCGCTCCCTCTCCCGATGCCGCTCCCTTCGTCTCGGTGGGCGACACCGTGAAGAAGGGCCAGACGGTGTGCATCCTGGAGGCTATGAAGATGATGAGCGAGGTCCCCTCTCCCGCCGACGGCGTGGTGGAGGAGATCCTGGTGCGGGACGGCGAACTGGTGGGCTACGATCAGCCCCTCTTCCGCCTCCGGGAGGTTTAAGATGTTTCGCCGCGTGTTGATCGCCAACCGGGGCGAAATTGCCGTGCGGGTCATCCGGGCCTGCGCCGAGCTGGGCATTGAGACGGTGGCGGTCTATTCCACCGCCGACGCCGACGCCCTCCACGTCCAGCTGGCCACCCGCTCGGTGTGCATCGGTCCGGCCAAGGCCGCCGACAGCTACCTGAATGTGCCCTCTCTGCTGGCCGCCGCCGTGGAGAGCGGCTGCGACGCCATCCACCCCGGTTATGGCTTCCTCTCTGAAAACGACGAATTTGCCGACCTGTGCGCCAAGTGCGGTCTGGCCTTCATCGGCCCCTCCGGCGATGTGATCCGCAAGATGGGCAACAAGTCCGCCGCCCGTGCCCTGATGCAGCAGCATAACGTCCCCGTGGTGCCCGGCTCCGACGGCCCTCTGGCCGAAGCTTCCGACGCGGTGGCCCTGGCCCAGTCCATCGGCTATCCCGTGCTCATCAAGGCCAGCGCCGGCGGCGGCGGCCGCGGTATGCGCCGGGTGGACGACCCCGCCGACCTGGAGCGCCTCTTTAACGAGGCCCGGGCCGAGGCGGTGGCCTGCTTTGGCAACGGCGAGCTTTATATGGAAAAGCTCATCCTCAATCCCCGCCACATCGAGTTCCAGATCCTGGCCGACTCTCACGGCAACGTGGTCCATCTGGGCGAGCGTGACTGCTCCATCCAGCGCAAGAACCAGAAGCTCATCGAGGAATCCCCCTCCCGGGCCCTGACTCCCGAACTGCGCCGCGCCATGGGCGACGCCGCCGTCAACGCCGCCAAGGCCGCCGGTTATCAGAACGCCGGCACGGTGGAATTTGTGCTGGACCGGGAAGGCCACTTCTATTTCATCGAGATGAACACCCGAATTCAGGTGGAGCACCCCGTCACCGAGATGGTCACCGGCATCGACCTGGTGCGGGAGCAGCTGCGCATTGCGGTGGGCCTTCCCCTGAGCGTCAAGCAGGAGGACATCCACCTGACCGGCCACGCCATCGAGTGCCGCATCAACGCCGAGGATGCCGCCCACGGTTTCCGTCCCTGCCCGGGACACACCGATTTTGTCCACCTTCCCGGCGGTCCCGGCGTCCGGGTGGATACCATGCTCTATAACGGCTACACCGTCTCCCCCTATTACGATTCTCTGGTGGCCAAGGTCATCGTCCACGCGCCCACCCGCCTCAACGCCATCCGCAAGATGCGCCGGGCTCTGGAGGAACTGATCATCGAGGGTTATCCCACCACCGCCGATTTCTGTCACCTCATCCTGCACCATGTGGACTTCGTCCGGGGCCGGTATGACACCGGCTTCCTGGCCCAGCATCTGGACGAGCTGCTGCGGTGGGAGTGCTTCCCCGAAGCCACCGAAAGGAGTAGCAAGTGAATCATCTCTTTCGTGAACGCCGTGCCCGTCTGGATCTGCTGAAAGGTCAGCGTGGTTTGCGGGAAAAGGCGGGCGTCAAACGCCCCGAGGCCACGGTTTTTGAAAAATGCCCCTCCTGCGGCGCCGCCGTCTCCAAGCTGGAGCTGGCCCGCAACCTGTATGTCTGCCCCCAGTGCGGACATCACCACAAGATCGGCGCTTATCTGCGCCTGTCCATGCTGCTGGACCCCCACTCCTTCCGGGAGCTGGATGAACACTTCAGCGTCCGGGACCCCCTCCACTTCCCCGGTTATAACGAGAAGCTGGAAAAGCTCCGCCAGAACACCGGCCTCACCGAGGGCGTGGTCACGGCCCGGGGCAAGGTAGCCGGCCGCAGCGTCATCGCCGCGGTGCTGGACAGCAATTTCTTCATGGGCAGCATGGGCGTGGCCGTGGGTGAAAAGGTCACCCGCGCCATTGAACTGGCCCGCCGTCAGCGCCTTCCCCTCATCATCTTCACCGCCAGCGGCGGCGCCCGGATGCAGGAAGGCATTCTCTCCCTCATGCAGATGGCCAAGACCAGCGCCGCGCTGGAGAAATTCCATCAGGCGGGCGGCTTCTACATCGCCTACTTCACCCACCCCACCACCGGCGGCGTCACCGCCTCCTTCGCCTCCCTGGGCGACATCACCCTGGCGGAGCCCGGCGCGCTCATCGGCTTTGCCGGTCCCCGGGTCATTGAACAGACCATCGGTCAGAAGCTCCCCGAGGGCTTCCAGACCGCCGAATATCTGGAGGAGCACGGCTTTGTGGACCAGATCGTCCCCCGCGGCCAGATGCGCGAGACCATCTCTCTCCTCCTCCGACTCCATGAGAAGGGAGGCCGTCTCCAGTGATCAAGGAAATGGAAGCACAGCTGGCCGCCATCGACGCCGAGATCGGAAAGCTGGCCAACGCCGAGGACGGCGCTTCCCAGCTGCGCATGGCTCAGCTCACCCGCGACCGGGCGGAGCTGCTGGAGACCTGCCGGGATCTGTCCCCCGAGGATAAGGTCTTCGTGGCCCGCCACGCCGGACGGCCCGGCACCGCCGATTTCATCTCCGCGCTCTTTACCGACTTCTTCGAGTGCAAGGGCGACCGCCTGTGCCGGGAAGATCCCAGCATCCTGGGCGGCGTGGCCCTGTACCGGGGCGTGCCCGTCACCGTCATCGGCCACCGCAAGGGCAAGACCCTTCAGGAAAACATGGCCTGCAACTTCGGCATGCCCTCCCCCGAGGGTTACCGCAAGGCCCAGCGCCTGATGAAGCAGGCCGAGCGGTTCCACCGCCCCATCATCACCTTTGTGGACACCCCCGGCGCTTACCCCGGCCTGGAAGCCGAGGCCCACGGTCAGGGCGAGGCCATCGCCTCCTCTCTGGCCCTGATGAGCGCCCTCACCGTGCCGGTGGTCTCCGTGGTCATCGGCGAAGGAGGCAGCGGCGGCGCGCTGGCGCTGGCTGTGGGTAACCGGGTCCTCATGCTGGAAAACGCCGTTTACTCTGTCCTCTCCCCCGAGGGCTTTGCCTCCATCCTGTGGAAGGACTCCAGCCGCTCCGGCGAGGCCGCCAGCCTCATGAAGCTCACCGCCCACGACCTTCTGGACCTGGGCGTCATCGATGACATCATCCCCGAACCCGCCGGCGGCGCGCATCAGGACCCCGGCGCGGTCTTTACCGCTGTGGACCGGGCCCTCTCCGCCCATCTGGCGCAGGTCATGCGCCTGCGTGACCCCGCCGCCCACCGCTATCAGAAATTCAGAGAAATGGGCCTGCGCCAGACCGGCGAGACCAGGAAGGAAATGCTATGAAGGGACTCCGCTTTCTCTCCACCGGCCGCTGTGTTCCCCAGCGCATCGTGACCAATGACGATTTGAGCCGTATCGTAGAAACCAGTGACGAATGGATCCGCACCCGTACCGGCATCGCCCAGCGCCACCTCTCCGAAGAGGGCGAAACGGCGGTGGACCTGTGCGTGGGCGCCGCCCGCCAGGCCATGGACCGGGCCGGCATCGACCCCGAGGAGCTGGCGGTCTGCGTAGTGGCCACCTGTTCCCCCGACCATGCCGCCCCCGCCAACGCCTGTCTGGTACAGGCGGCCATGGGGCTGCCTGAGCACGTCCCCTGCTTTGACCTGAACGCCGGCTGCACCGGCTTCCTCTACGGTCTGGAGACCGTCCGCGGCTTTTTGGCCCTCAGCGACAAGAAATACGCCCTCCTCATCGGCGGCGAACAGCTCAGCCGGGTGATGGATATGTCCGACCGCTCCACCTGCGTCCTTTTCGGCGACGGCGCCGGCGCGGCGGTGGTCACGCTGGAAGAGGACCGGCTGTGGCACGCCGACCTGGGCAGCCGCGGCAACGCCGAGGTGCTGTGGGTCAACGGCCCGGGTACCGACCGCTGCACCATTCACATGGACGGCCCCGGCGTCTACCGCTTTGCGGTGGAGGCTCTCCCCACCTGCGCCAAGACCCTGCTGGCTAAGAGCGGTCTTACCCTGGACGACGTGGACTGGATCATCCCCCATCAGGCCAACCGCCGCATCATTGAGACGGCGGCCAAGCGCCTCCACGCCCCCATTGAAAAGTTTTATCAGAATATGGAGCGCTACGGCAACACCTCCGCCGCCAGCATCCCCATCGCTCTGGATGAAATGAATGAACAGGGCCTGCTTCAGCCCGGCCAGACCATCATGTGTGTTGGTTTCGGCGCGGGACTCACCTGGGGCGGCGCTCTCTTCCAGTGGTAACGAGTTAGAAAGGAAGTTTTAATGATGAAACTCAACGAAATTCTGGGTATCGAGTTCCCCTTCATCCAGGGCGGCATGGCCAACATCGCCACCGGCGAATTTGCCGCCGCCGTGTCCAACGCCGGCGCGCTGGGCATCATCGGCGCGGGCGGTATGAGCCCCGAGATGTTCCGCGAGCATATCCAGAAGTGCCGCTCCCTCACCGATAAGCCCTTCGGCGTGAACATCATGCTCATGCACCCCCAGGTGGAGGAGCTGGCCAAGATCGCCGCCGAGGAGCATGTGGCGGTCATCACCACCGGCGCGGGCAACCCCGGTCCCTACGTCTCCATGTGGAAGGACTCCGGCGCCAAGGTCTTCCCCGTTGTCCCCGCTGTCTCTCTGGCCAAGCTGATGGCCAAGGCCGGTGTGGACGGCGTCATCGCCGAGGGCACCGAGAGCGGCGGCCACGTGGGCGAGACCACCACCATGGCCCTGGTGCCCCAGGTGTGCGACGCGGTGAACATCCCCGTCATCGCTGCCGGCGGCATCGCCAGCGGCCGTCAGCTGCTGGCCGCCTACGCCCTGGGCGCCTGCGGCGTGCAGATGGGCACCTGCCTGCTGGTCAGCGAGGAGTGCCCCATCCATGAAAACTACAAGCAGGCCCTGCTGAAGGCCACCGACCGCTCCACCGTGGTCACCGGCCGTTCGGTCAACGCCCCCGTCCGCGTCATCAAAAACCAGATGACCAAGGACTATATCGCCCACGAGAAGGCCGGCGCCGACCGGATGGAGCTGGAGAAGTTCACTCTGGGCAGCCTGCGCCGCGCCGTGTTCGACGGCGACACCAAGACCGGCAGCCTGATGGCCGGTCAGGTGGCCGGTATGCTCCACGAGATCCGTCCCCTCCGCACCATCTTTGAGGAGCTCTCCCGTGACTGCGACGCCTGCCTGGCAGAGCTTAAGAGTAAGTAATTTTTGATATCATCGCCGTTTCCCACACTATGACGAGAAGGAGCGCACCATGAAAGTTGCCTTTTTGTATGCCGGTCAGGGCTCCCAGCACGTGGGCATGGGCCAGGACCTGTATGAACAGTATCCCCAGTTCCGTGAGATCTTCGACAACGCCCAGCTGGATTTCGACCTGAAAAAGCTGTGCTTCGAGGGTCCCGAAGAGACCCTCTCCCAGACCCAGTACACCCAGCCCTGTATGGTGGCCTTTGCCGCCGGCGTCACCGCCATTCTGCGGGATGCCGGCATCCGCCCCGAACTGGCCGCCGGTCTGAGCCTGGGCGAGTACTCCGCCCTCCACGCCGCCGGGGTCTTTGACGCCCAGACCGCCATCTCTCTGGTGGCCTTCCGGGGCAAGGCCATGGCCGAGGCCGTCACCGGCCGTCCCTGCGGCATGGCCGCCATCCTCCAGCTGGACCGGGACAAGCTCCAGGCCGCCTGCGACGGGGCTTCCGACGTGGGCGTGGTGGAGATCGCCAACTATAACTGCCCCGGCCAGCTGGTCATCGCCGGCGACGCCGCCGCCGTGGACAAGGCTTCCCTTCTGGCCAAAGAGGCCGGCGCCCGCCGTGTGGTGCCCCTGAAGGTGAGCGGCCCCTTCCACACTTCCCTCATGTCCCCCGCCGGCGACGCCCTGCGGGAGAAGTTCAAGACCGTTACCTTTGGTGAGATGGACTTCCCCGTCCTCTTCAACTGCAAGGGCGACGTGATGGCCGAGGGCGACACCATCCCCGCCCTGCTGGAGCGTCAGGTCCAGTCCAGCGTCTACATGGAGGACACCATCCGCCGCATGGCCGAGATGGGCGTGGATACCATCGTGGAGATCGGGCCGGGCAAGGCTCTGTCCGGCTTCGTGCGCAAGACCGTCAAGGAGATCAAGACCTACCCCGTGGAGACCGTCAAAGATCTGGAAGCGGCCATCGCCGCCCTGAAAGGAGAATGATCCCATGAATCTCACCGGAAAGACCGCCCTCGTCACCGGCGGCAGCCGCGGCATCGGCCGGGCCATCTGCCTGGAACTGGCCCGTCTGGGCGCCAATGTGGCCGTCAACTACGCCGGCAATTCCGCCGCCGCCGAGGAGACCGTGGCCGCCTGTCAGGCCCTGGGTGTGGACGCCTTCGCCATTCAGGCCAGCGTGGCCGACAGCGAGGCCGTTACCGCCATGTTCCAGACCGTGCTGGAGCGCTTCGGCCATCTGGACATTCTGGTCAACAACGCCGGCATCACCAAGGACAACCTGGCCCTGCGCATCAAGGACGCCGACTTCGACGCCGTGGTGGACACCAACCTGAAGGGCGCCTTCCTCTGCATGAAGGCCGCCTACCGTCCCATGATGAAGCAGCGCTACGGCCGCATCATCAATATGTCCAGCATCGTGGGCCTGCGGGGCAACGCCGGTCAGGCCAACTACGCCGCCAGCAAGGCGGGCCTCATCGGTATGAGCAAGTCCATCGCCAAGGAGCTGGCCAGCCGCAACGTCACCGTGAATCTGGTGGCCCCCGGCTTCATCGACACCGACATGACCGCCGCCCTCCCCGAGGCCGCCAAGGCCGCCATGCTCCAGTCCATCCCCATGGCCCGTCTGGGTCAGCCCGAGGATGTGGCCCACGCCGTGGCCTTTTTCGCCAGCGACGAGGCCGCCTATGTGACCGGTCAGGTCCTGTGTGTGGACGGCGGTATGGCCGTCTGATTCGTCCCTCTGATACCTGGAAGAAATATACTGTCTCTCCGAAAGGATTTTAATTATGGAAAAAAGACGCGTCGTCATCACCGGCATGGGTGCCATCACTCCCCTGGGCAAGACCGCGGAAGACTCCTGGACCGCCGCCAAGGCCGGCGTCTGCGGTATCGACACCATCACCCTCTATGACAGCAGCTCCATGAAGGTCCATCTGGCCGGCGAGGTCAAGGACTTCAACCCCGAAGACTATATGCCCCGCCGTGAGGCCCGGCGGATGGACCGCTTTACCCAGTTCGCCATGGTGGCCGCCGACGAGGCCATGAAGCAGAGCGGCCTGGATCTGGAGAACGAGGACACCAACCGCATCGGCGTCATCCTCTCCAGCGGCATCGGCGGCATGAGCACCATCCAGAGCGAGACCCTCAAGTGCTTTGAGCGGGGCAACTACGACCGCATTTCCCCCTTCTTCATTCCCATGATCATTGCCAACATGGCCGCCGGTCAGGTGGCCATCAAGTACGGCCTGCACGGCATGTGCACCTGCCCCGTCTCGGCCTGCGCCAGCGGCAGCAACGCCATCGGCGACGCCTTCCGCCACATCCGCGACGGCTACGCCGAGGTGATGGTGTGCGGCGGTGCGGAGGCCTCCCTGGCCGAGATGGGTATGGGCGGCTTCATCAGCCTGCACGCCGTCTCCACCGCCACCGATCCCGCCCGCGCCTCCATCCCCTTCGACAAGGAGCGCTCCGGCTTCGTCATGGGCGAAGGCGCCGGCGTGCTGGTGCTGGAGACCTATGACCACGCCAAGGCCCGCGGCGCCAAGATCCTGGGCGAGATCGTGGGTTACGGCGCCAACTGCGACGCTCACCACATCACCGCGCCCTGCCCCGACGGCTCCGGCGCCGCCGCCTGTATGACCCTGGCCATCCAGGACGCCGGTATCTCCCCCGACGAGGTGGACTACATCAACGCCCACGGCACCTCCACCCCCCTCAACGACTCCGGCGAGACCATGGCCGTCAAGACCGCCTTCGGCGATCACGCCTACAAGCTGATGATGAGCTCCACCAAGTCCATGACCGGTCACCTGCTGGGCGCCAGCGGCGCGGTGGCCTCCATCTTCTCCGCGCTGGCCCTGCGGGACCAGTTCGCGCCCCCCACCATCCACTATCAGGTGCCCGACGAGGCCTGCGACCTGGACATCATCCCCAACGAGGGCCGCAGCGCCACGCTCCGCTATGCCATGGCCAACGCCTTCGGCTTCGGCGGCCACAACGCCTGCCTCATCTTCAAGCACTGGGAGGAGTAAGCAATGGAACTGGATATTCAGCAGATCATGGAGATCCTGCCTCACCGTCCGCCCTTCCTGCTGGTGGACAAGATCATCGCCTGTGAGCCGGGCAAATCGGCCACCGGCATCAAGTGCGTGACCATGAACGAGCCCTTCTTCACCGGCCATTTCCCCGGCCATCCGGTGATGCCCGGCGTGCTCATTCTGGAAGCGCTGGCTCAGGCGGGCGCGGTGGCGGCCCTCTCTCTGGAGGAGAACAAGGGCAAGCTGGCCCTCTTCGGCGGCGTGAAGCACGCCCGCTTCAAGCGTCAGGTGGTGCCCGGCGACGTGCTGGAGCTCACCTGTGAGCTCATCGACCGCCGGGGCCCGGTGGGCTACGGCAAGGCTGTCGCCCGGGTGGACGGCAAGATCGCCGCTCAGGCGGAGCTTACGTTCGTTATTCAGTGATTACGTCCTCGCTCCGGCGCATCGGTAGGAGATCGGGGAAAGGGATCGGTATCCATCGGCGGAGGAAGGATATGCTGGACAAAGATTTTGACCGCGTCTATACCAAATTCAAGCTGCATTTTTACCGGGCGGTGTTCTCCCGCTATCAGCAGGGAGAGGACAGTCTGACCACGGTGGAGAGCTTCTGTATGGAGATCATCCTCGCGCTGGACAATCCCACCATCAATGAATTCGCCACCTTCATCGACATCTCCGCCCCCAACGCCGCTTATAAAATCAACAACCTCATCCAGAAGGGCTACCTGCGCAAGGAACAGTCCACGGATGACAAGCGGGAGTACCATCTGGTACCCACCCAGAAATATATGGACTACTACAATGTGAGCTATCGCTATCTGAGCACCGTCATGGACCGGATCAAGGCCCGCTTCCCCAAGGAAGACGTGGCCCGGATGGATGAGATGCTGTCCATCATCTCGTCCGAGCTGATGCCGGAGATCCAGCTCCCCGGAGAGGATCTGTCTGGACAGCTGGCCGCCGGTTCGTGACCTGGCTTGCATACACGCAAAAAAGAGACTGTGAGGGATCAAGTTTCCCTTTCACAGTCTCTTTTTGTTTTCCCAGTTGGGGACGGCCCTGCGCGGGCAACGACGGACCCTCTGCCCATAGAAGAGAGAGCTACAGGGAGGAGGGGGCACCATCCATTGCCCTATTTTGAAAAAAGGAAGCCCCCAGACCGCAGTCTGGGGGCAGATGGAAGCTTTCTTTGCCTACTTTCTTTCTCGAAAGAAAGTAGGTTATTTGCCTTGGAAGGAGGGTTTCCGCTTTTCCATGAAGGCGCAGACGCCCTCCTTGAAATCCTCCGAAGAGATGCACGCCCGCTGGGTGGGGATCTCGCCGTTCTGGAGATACCGCTTGTAGTCGGTGTAGTTGGCCTCGAAGAACTGCTTTTTCAGGTTGGCATAGGCGATCAGCGGCCCGGCGCACAGCTTCCTGGCCAGCGCCATGGTCCGGTCGGCCAGCTCCTCCTTGGGACAGACCTCGGTGACCAGCCCCAGCGACAGCGCCTCGTCGGCGGTCAGGGGCTTGCCGGTGGCGCACAGCTCCATGGCCTTGGCCACGCCAATGGACTTGGAGAGGAGATAGGTGCCGCCCGTATCGGGCACCAGGCCCAGATTGATAAAGGCCTGAATGAATTTCGTGTTGTCGGCGCACACCACAAAGTCGCCCGACAGGGCCAGATTGGCGCCTGCACCGGCAGCCGCGCCCGCCACCGACGTAATGACCATCTTACTCATCTTCTTGATGTTCAGCGACACCAGACCGGCCCGCTCGATGAGGTCGTCCATATTCACGTCGCCGCCGGCCTTGATCTGGTCGTAGAAATAGCCGATGTCACCGCCGGCCGAAAAGGCCTTGCCGCCGCTCTCCAGAATGACCACCTTGACCTGGGGGTCCTTTTCGCATTCGTCCAGCAGGGACAGCAGCTCCAGGACCATGTCCATATCGATGGCGTTGAGGTTTTTGGGGTAGTTCATGGTGATGCGGCCAATGCCGTCCTGGCAGGTATAGAGATTCTTCCGGTATTCCACGGTCCGTTCCCTCCTGTTCAGCGCTTGTTGGACTGCTTCCAGATGTGCATCTTCTCCGCCTCAGCGATAAGCTC
>DXGA01000130.1 GCA_019114165.1 Candidatus Flavonifractor merdipullorum
CCAGCAGGAGGGAAGCCAGGGAGAGGGACTCGGCCATGGTGGAGCAGGCGCCGTAAAGGCCGTAAAAAGGTGCGGCCACGTCCCGCATGGCAAAGCCGGTGCCGATGCACTGGTTCAAAAGGTCTCCGGCCAGCACGAAATCCAGCTGGGACGGAGCCACACCGGCCTTGTCCAGGGCGGACGTGAGGGCCAGGCGCTGCATTTCCGACTCGGCCTTTTCCCAGCTGTTCTGTCCGAAGGCGTCGTCGGCGCAGGTTTTGGTGAAGGTGTCGGCCAGCGGGCCCTCCCGCTCTTTTTTGCCGGCCACGCTGGCCCAGCCCACGCACACCGGCGGATGGGAGAGGGCGACGGTCTGCCGCCCCCGTTTTTTGGTTGTTGTCAAGGAGAACTCACCTCACAGAAAAAAGGGGAATCAGCCCCTAGTTTGAACAAAAAAAGCGGGAAATATGCCCTCTGATTTTGTCAGCGGCATGACTGGACAAGACTGGAAAACTGGGTTATCATGATATAGTTAAAGAATTTGAATTACCTGAGCGTTTGGAGGTCAATATGGCGGAAAAGAAACGGACCATAGCCTATATCTGCCCGTCCTGCCGGCAGAGCGTCATCATGGAGCGGACGATTTTTCAATTGGCCGCCGCGCCCAGCACCTTGCCCTGTCCCTGCGGCAAGTCCGCCCTGCGGGTGGAGATGCTGGGCGACCATATGCACCTGGAGGTCCCCTGTGTGGCCTGCGGGCACGAGCATGTGGTGAACTGTGCCAGCAACGACTTTTTCCACCGGCGGGCCCTGGCTTTTTCCTGTAAGTCCACCGGGCTGGACTGCTGCTATGTGGGCGACGAGGACGCGGTATTTGCCGCGGTGCGCCGTCTGGAAGAGGCGGTGGACAAGCTGGAGGAGAAGGGAGAAGAGGGCCAGTTCCTGGACCCGGTGGTCATGCAGGAGGTTTTGGGCGAACTGCGCGACATTGCCCAGCGCGGCGGTGTTTCCTGCGCCTGCGGCTCCAAACGCTGGAAATTACAGGTGAATTACAGCTCCATCGATCTCATCTGTGCCGACTGCGGGGGGGCCATGCGCATTCCCGCCGCCACCCAGAGCGACATCGCGGATATTTGCTGTAAAAATACCATCCGGATCAAGCCCAAGGGCTGAGATCCCACGAGAGGAAGGTCTTTGTTATGAGCACAGACTTCAGCTACACCTATCTGGTAGACTCCCGGAGCATCGATCTCTTCCAGCAGTGCCGTCCTTCGGCGCTGTTGGGCTTTTTGCAGGAAGCGGCCACCAAGGCGTCCCTTACCCTCAATGTGAGCCGTGAGGAGATGATCGAGCGGCACCATGCCTTCTGGATGCTGGCCCGCATCTGGTACCGGCTGGACCGTCCGCTGCTGGGCGGGGAGGAAGTGACCATCCGCACCTCCTATCGTTTTGGAAAGGGCGCGTCCATGTACCGCGACTATGCCCTTTACATTGACGGTCAGCAGGTGGGCGAAGCGGTGTCCACCTGGGTGCTGGCCGACATTGTGGAGCACAAACTGCTCCGCCTGTCCTCCTTCCCGGAGTTTGCCGCCGCGGCCAGCGTGGCCACCGAGGCCGAGCGGCAGCAGCGTCCGCTGCCCCGGGTGCGTCTCCCCAAGGAGATGGCGCTGGCCGGTCCCCGCAAGATGCGTTACAGCGACACCGACATGAACCGCCATGTGAACAACACCCGGTATGCGGATTTTGCCTGTGACGCGGTCCATCTGGAGGAACTGGGACAGGGGAAGTTTGTCTCGTCGTTCCAGGTGGATTTTCTGGCGGAGTGCCGCGCCGGGGAGACGCTGGAGCTCTATACGGCTCAGAACGAAGCGGGAGATGTATGGTATGCCAAGGGCGCCGATGAAGGCGGACAGAACCGGTTTGACGCCTCTCTCACCCTGTCCGATCTGCCCGAAGGACTGCCGGACCGCCCCTGGGATAAACTGTTCTGAGGAAAAGAGAGCAGAGCCGCCCTCTTGACAAATGGCGGTGCAGAGCATACAATAGTAAAAATTTCTTCTGTCGTTCCATGGGGGACGGCGGAGAAGAGAGATAAGGAGATGCACTTATGGTCAATACCGATGCCAGCCACAAGTTTACCAAGCAGGGACTCACCTTTGATGATGTGCTCCTCATTCCGGCGGAGAGCGACGTGCTGCCCGCGGACATCAACCTGACCACCCAGCTCACCAAGAAGATCAAGCTGAACATTCCTCTGATGAGCGCCGCTATGGATACGGTCACCGAGTACCGCATGGCCATCGCCATTGCCCGTGAGGGCGGCATCGGCATCATCCATAAGAATATGTCCATCGGCCAGCAGGCCGAGCAGGTGGACATGGTCAAGCGCAGCGAGAACGGCGTTATCACCAATCCGTTCTGGCTGGCCCCCGGCCACACCCTGGCCGAGGCCGACGAGCTGATGGCCAAGTACCGCATCTCCGGCGTGCCCATCTGTAAGGACGGCAAGCTGATCGGTATCATCACCAACCGCGACATGAAGTTCGAGACCGATATGACCCAGCTGGTGGACAACGTCATGACCAAGGAGAATCTGGTGACCGCGCTGGAGGGCGTCACCCTGGACGAGGCCAAGGAGATCCTCCGCCGCCATAAGATCGAGAAGCTGCCCATCGTGGACAGCGAGTTCCGCCTGAAGGGCCTCATCACCATCAAGGACATCGAGAAGGCCACCGTGTATCCCAACTCCGCCCGCGACGACAAGGGCCGTCTGCTGGTGGGCGCGGCCATCGGCGTGACCGCCGACGTGCTGGACCGCGTGAGCGCCCTGGTGGACGCCGGCGTGGACGTGCTGTGCCTGGACTCCGCCCACGGCCACTCTCACAACATCCTCGAGTGCGTGCGCCGCATCAAGGCCCTCTACCCCGACGTGCAGCTCATCGCCGGCAACGTGGCCACTGCCGAAGGCACCCGCGCCCTCATTGAGGCCGGCGCTGACTGCGTGAAGATCGGTATCGGCCCCGGTTCCATTTGTACCACCCGCGTGGTGGCCGGTATCGGCGTGCCTCAGATCACTGCTGTGTATGACGCGGCCTGTGTGGCTGCCGAGTACGGCGTGCCCATCATCGCCGACGGCGGCGTGAAGTACTCCGGCGACATCGCCAAGGCCATCGCGGCGGGCGCCAACGTGGTCATGCTGGGCTCCCTGCTGGCCGGCTGTGAGGAGTCCCCGGGCGACACCGAGGTCTATCAGGGCCGTCAGTTCAAGGTGTACCGCGGCATGGGCTCTCTGGGCGCCATGGCCTGCGGCTCCAAGGACCGTTACTTCCAGCAGAACAACAAGAAGCTGGTGCCTGAGGGCGTGGAAGGCCGCGTGCCTTACAAGGGACTCACCGGCGAGACCATCTACCAGCTCATGGGCGGTCTGCGTGCCGGTATGGGCTACTGCGGCTGCGCCACCATCTCCGACCTCCAGAGCAAGGCTCAGTTCATGCAGATCACCTCTGCCGGTCTGAAGGAGTCTCACCCCCACGACATCTATATCACCAAGGAAGCTCCCAACTACACCCTCAATCCCCAATAATCCCATTTTCATGGTTGAAACGCCCCGGAACGCGCCGTCGTTCCGGGGCGTTTTGCGCCCAAATATCTCCTGTTTCCATTCCATCACGGGGTGCGGACTCTGCTTCTTTGCCCCCCTGTGGGCCCCGCCGCCCTCGGCGGGGCAATCGTGGGTCCGCCTGCCCCGTCCAGGTTCTTTTATCAATCCTTTTTTTCGGACCATGAATGTGGTAAAATGGGGGACAAACAAGAGGACAGGGAGGAGCGTTATGCTGGAACTGTTGCTGGGCCGGTCAGGGACCGGGAAAACAGAAGAACTATTCCGACGCATCGCCGCCGGCGGACCGGAGCACCCCCAGGTGCTCATCGTCCCTGAGCAGCATTCTCACGACGCCGAGCGCCAACTGTGCGCGCTGGGCGGCAATCGGGTGTGCCAGTGGGCGGAGGTGCTCTCCTTTACCCGGCTGAGTAACCGGGTCTTTTCATCCTGCGGGGGCGTGGCCCGTCCCACGCTGGACGCGGGCGGGCGGATCCTGCTCATGTACCGGGCGTTAAAAAGCGTTTCCGATCAGCTGACGGTGTACCGCCGTCCGTCCCGCAAACCCTCCTTTCTCACGGGGCTGATCTCCACGGTGGACGAGCTGAAAAGCTGCCGCATCACCCCCGAGCAGCTGTGGGACGCGGGCAAGGAGACCGAAGGGGGAGAGGGGGACAAGCTGCGGGACATCTCCCTTTTGTATGGTGCCTATCAGGCCCTGACCGCCCAGCAGGGGGCCGACCCCCGGGACCGTCTGACCCGTCTGGCCCAGGCGTTAAGAGAGCACAGATGGGCGGAGGGTATGGACTTCTATCTGGACGGCTTCACCGACTTCACCCCCCAGGAGCGGGGTGTGCTGGCGGTGCTCCTCCGTCAGGCCCGGTCGGTGACGGTGTGCCTCACCTGCGACGGCATTTCCGAGCGGGGGGAGGACCACTTTGCCCCGGCCCGGCGGACCGCCCGGCAGCTCCTCCGGCTGGCGGAGGACGGGAGAGTGCCCGCCAAGGTGACCGAGCGGACCGAACAAGTGCGCCAAAAGACCCCGGCCCTCTCGCTGGTGGAGCGGTCCCTTTTCTCCGGCACGGAGGAAGAGGAAGACCCGGAGGGCATCCGGCTCTTTGCCGCCTCCAGCCCGTACAGCGAGGTGGAGTGGACGGCGTCGGAGATTCTGCGTTTGGTGCGGGAAGAGGGCTACCGGTTCCGGGACATCACGGTGACCGCCCGGACCATGGACGAATACGGCCCCATCATGGAGACGGTGTTCCGGCGGTACGGGGTGCCGGTCTTTCTGGGGCAGATGAGCGATGTGCTGCAAAAGCCGGTGCTGGCCCTCATCACGGCGGCGCTGGACATTGTGGGCGGGGAGTACCGCTACGAAGATGTGTTCCGCTATCTGAAAACAGGGCTTACCGACCTGACCGACGATGAGCGGGACAGATTGGAGAACTATGTGCTCAAGTGGAAGATCCGGGGCAGCCAGTGGACGGGAAAGAAGGACTGGGCTATGCACCCCGAGGGATACGGGCACAAGTGGACCGAGGAAGATACCGCCCGTCTGGCCTGTCTGAACGAGATCCGCCGTAAAGTGACCGGTCCTCTGGAGAACCTGCGCCACCCGTCGGAGGAGACGGGCAAGGGCCGCGCCATGTCTCTTTACGCCTTTCTGGAGGAGATCGGCCTGCCCCAGCGGCTGGAGGAGCGGGAAGAGATGCTGCGCACCCAGGGCCAGGAGGCGCTGGCCGAGGAATACCGGCAGCTGTGGGAGATTTTGTGTACGGCGCTGGAGCAGTGCGCCCACACCCTGGGCGACCTGCCCATGGACGGGGAGACCTTCGCCCGGCTCTTTACGCTGGTGCTCTCCCAGTATGACGTGGGTTCCATCCCGGTGTCGCTGGACCGGGTGAGCGCCGGCGAGATGCCCCGTATGGCCCACCGCCCCTGCCGCGCCCTCTTCCTGATGGGGGCTGACGACGATCACATCCCCCAGGCCGCGCCCTCGCCCGGACTGCTCACCGACGATGACCGGAGCCTGCTGGCCTCCTTTGGTCTGGAGCTGGCCCCCAGTCTGGGGGACAAGCTGGGCCGTGAGATGACCATCGTCTATGAGACCATGGCCCTGCCGTCGGAGCGCTGTACGGTCAGCTGGCCGATCGCCAGCGCCGACGGCAGCGAACGCCGCCCGGCCTTTGTGGTGGGACGGCTGAAAGAGCGGTTCCCCACCTTGAAAGGGATGCGGGAGGACACCATGGACGGCTCCTTCCGCCTGAGCGCCCCCCGTCCGGCACTGGAGCAGGCGGGAAAGGCGGAATATATCCGGGCGGCGCTGCGCACCCTGCCGGAATACCGGCCGCTGGTGGACCGGATGGAGCGGGCGGCACAGCTGGAGCGGGGGAGCCTCTCCCGCAGCGCGGTGGAAGCCCTCTATGGCCGCCGGGTGCGGATGTCGGCTTCCAAGATGGACAAATACCGCTCCTGTCACTTCTCCTACTTCATGGAGTACGGCTTAGAAGCCAAACCCCGGGAGAGCGCCGGATTCCACGCGCCGGAATACGGTACCTTCGTCCATTACGTTCTGGAGCATGTGCTGCGCACCCTCACCGAGGACGGTTCCCGGCCGATTCCCCAGGACGTGGAGCAGAGCACCCTTCGGGTCCTCACCCGAGAGACGGTGGAGCGCTATGTAGCGGAAGAGCTGGGCGGTCTGGAAGGGGAGAGCGCCCGGTTCCGCTATCTGTTCCGGCGGCTCCTCCGGGCGGTGTACGCGGTGGTGGAGAACGCGGTGGACGAGCTGAGCCGGTCGGATTTCCAGCCGGTCGCCTTCGAGCTTGGCTTCGGTCAGGGCAAGGAGCTGCCGCCGGTGGAGCTGGAGGTGGACGGGGTGACCGTCAGTCTCTCCGGCTTTGTGGACCGGGTGGACGGCTGGAGCGACAAGGGACGGCTCTATCTCCGTGTGGTGGACTATAAGACGGGGCGGAAATCCTTTGATCTCACCGACGTGTGGAACGGTCTGGGCCTGCAAATGCTGATCTATCTCTTTACCCTCAAAGAGAAGGGAAAGGAGAAGTTCGGGGCGGATACCATTGTGCCGGCGGGTGTATTGTACTTCCCGGCCCGGGACGCGGTGGTGGCGGGCAGCCGTGCCATGGGGGAGCGGGAGCGCCGCAAGGCCATGGACCAGGCCCTCAAGCGGAGCGGCCTCATCCTGGACGAACCGGAGGTCATCTCCGCCATGGAGCATCCCGGCCCGGAGGGCATCCGCTTTCTGCCGGTCCGGGTATCGGCCAGGACGGGAAACATCAGCGGCGACGCGCTGGTCAGCGCCGAGCGTCTGGGCAAGCTGGAGCGCCACATCGGCGGCATTCTCCACAGCATTGGCCGGGAGCTGGCGGCGGGCAATATCAACGCCGACCCCTACTGGCGGGGGCCGGAGAAAAACGCCTGTCTCTATTGTAAATACGGCGCCGCCTGCCAGTTTGAAGAGGGCCGGGGCGGCGACCGCCGCCGGTACCTGCCCACCGTGCGGGGGGAAGCCTTCTGGCAGGGACTGCATCATCAGAGAAAGGAGGAGTAAGCCATGCCATTTCCCTTGACTGACCAGCAAAAGCTGGTGGTGGATAACCGGGGCGGCGGACTGCTGGTGTCGGCGGCCGCCGGCTCGGGCAAGACCCGGGTATTAGTGGAGCGTCTTCTGGACCGGGTGGAGGGCGAAGGACTGGACGTGGACCGCTTTCTGGTCATCACCTACACCAAAGCCGCCGCGGCGGAGCTCCGTTCCCGTGTGGTGGAGGAGCTTTCCCAGCGCATGGCCCTCCATCCGGAGAACCGGCGGCTCCGCCGTCAGGCCACGCTGATCTACAAGGCCCAGATCTCCACCATCCATTCCTTCTGCGCCCAGCTGCTGCGGGAGCAGGGCCATTTGCTGGACATCGACCCGGACTTTCGCCTGCTGGATGAGGACGAGGCGGGGATCATCATGCTGGACGTGCTGGACGAAGTGCTGGACCGCCGGTATGAGACCATCGAAGAGGGAGACGATTTCGCCCAATTGGTGGATACCATGTCCGCCGGGCGGGACGACAGCCGTCTGGTGCAGATCGTGCTGGACATCCGCCAGCGGGTGCAGAGCCACCCGGACCCGTCGGCCTGGCTGGAAGAGCAGGCCAGAGCCTTTTCTCTGCCCGGGGTGACCGAGGCGGGGGAGACGGTGTGGGGCCGCATCCTCCTGGCCGACGCCGCCCGGCAGGTCGACTACTGGATGAGCCAGATGGCCAAGGCGCTGGAGCTGTGCGACTGTGACGAGACCTTTTCGGCCAACTACCTGCCCACGCTGTCGGCCACGCTGGAGGGGCTGCATACCTTCCGGACGGCTTGCGCCCAGGGCTGGGACGCTGCCCGGGCGGCGCTGCCCATTCCCTTCCTGACGCCGGGGCGCAAACGTGCAAAGGGCAGCCTGCCTGAAATGGAGCAGGTCAAAGAGCTGCGCAGCCGCTGCAAAAAGCGGATGGAAAAGCTGGCCGAGCGGTTCGAGGACAGCAGCGCCGACCTGTTGGACGATATGCGGGTGGTAGGCCCGGCGGTGCGGGCGCTCTTCGATCTGGAACGGGACTTTGAGGAAGCGTATACCGCCGAAAAGCGCCGCCGGGGCGTGCTGGACTTCTCCGATCTGGAGCATCTGGCGGTGCGCCTTCTGGTGGGGGAGGACGGCCCCACCGAGCTGGCCCGCTGGGTGAGCCAGCGGTACGACGAGATCATGGTGGACGAGTACCAGGATACCAACCAGGTGCAGAACGCCATTTTCTCCGCCATTTCGCGGAATGGGGAAAATCTCTTCCTGGTGGGCGACGTAAAACAGTCCATTTACCGCTTCCGGCAGGCCGACCCCACCATCTTTTTGGAGAAATACCGCACCTTCCGCCCGGCGGAGGAGGCAAAGCCGGGAGAAAACCGGCGTTTGACCCTGTCGAAAAACTTCCGTTCCCGTGCCCAGGTGCTGGACGGGGCCAACTTTCTGTTCCGCGGTCTTATGTCGGAGGAACTGGGCGAGCTGGACTATACCGCCGACCAGGCCCTCTATCCCGGCGCACCCTACCCGGACGAGGACGATCCCCGGTATGCCGTGGAGCTGGACGCGCTGGACCTGTCGGGACCGGACGAAGGGGAGGACCTGCGCCCGGTGGAGGAGCAGGCGGCCAAGACGCCCCGGGATCTGTCGGAAGCCCGCTTTGCGGCGTGGCGCATCCAGAAGCTGTTGAAGGACGGCTTCCCCATCTCCGACGGCGAGGGCGGACTGCGTCCGGTGCAGACGGGGGACATTGTGATTTTGCTCCGCTCTCCCGGCTCGGTGCTCCACCACTACGCCCGTGCCCTCAGCGAGCGGAACATTCCCTGGGAAGCGGAGGGCGGCTCCGACTTTTTCGCCGCCGTGGAGATCAGTGTGGCCCTTTCTCTGCTGGAGGTCATCGACAACCCCCGGCAGGACGTGCCTCTCATTGCGGCCCTCCGCTCTCCGGTGTACGGCTTCACGGCGGACCGTCTGGCCCTCATCCGGGCGGGGCAGGACGGGGGCGACTTTTACGACGCCCTCACCGCCGCGGCCCAGCGGGGGGAGGAGGACTGCGCCGCCTTCCTGGAGGAATTGCACCAGCTCCGTTTTGGGGCGGGGGACATGAGCTGTCATCAGCTCTTGTGGCACCTTTACGACCGGGCCAATCTGCCCGGCGTCTTTGGGGCCATGAGCAACGGCGAGGAGCGTCGGGCCAATCTCATCCTGCTCACTGAACTGGCCCGGCGGTTTGAAGGGGCGGGGCACAAGGGCCTCTTCGGCTTTTTGAGCTATCTGGAGCGGCTGCGGCAGGACGGCAAGCGGATCTCCTCCCCGGCGGCCGGGCGGACGGGGGGCGGAGTGCGCATCCTGTCCATCCACCGGTCAAAAGGTCTGGAGTTTCCGGTGGTGCTCCTCTGCGGCCTTGCCCGGCAGTTCAACCGGGAGGACATGAAAAAGCCCATGCTGTTCCATCCGGGCCTGGGCGTGGGTCCCAAGCGTCTGGACGTGGAGCGGCGGGTGGAGTATCCAACCTTAGCCCGCCGGGCGGTGGAGCGCCAGCTGGACCGGGAGATGATGGCCGAGGAGCTGCGTTTGCTCTATGTGGCGGTGACCCGGGCCAGAGAGAAGCTCATTTTGTCGGTGGCCCTCACCGGCGGCGGCAAGGACATTGCAAAGCTGCTGCCCGACGCGCTGTGGCCGGCGGACCCCCAGGCGCTGGCGGGCTGTCAGTCGCCGGGACAGTGGATTCTGCTCCCTGTCCTCACCCGGCGGGAGGCTTTCCCGCTGCGGGACGCCGCCGGGGGCGGGATGCCGCCGCCTGCGCTGGTGCCCGGCCCCGACTGGGAGATCCACTGGCTGGACGGCGGCGCCTTTGACGCCAAGCCCGCTCTTCCGCCGGAGGAGCAGGCCGGGCGGGAAGAGGAGACTGCCGACCCGGCATTAAAGGCCAGACTGCACTGGACCTATCCCCATATGGGCGACGTGGCGGCCCCGTCCAAGCTGACCGCCACCCAGCTCAAGGGGCGTGATCTGGACATGGAAGCGGCCCAGGACGCCGCCCCTATGGCGGCACAGAAGAAGGAACCCCGCCGCCCCCGTTTTGCCCAGGAGGAGCTGGGGCTCACCCCGGCCCAGAAGGGCACCGCCCTCCATGCCGTGCTGGAGTATCTCGACTTTGAAAGGGCGGACACGGTGGAGGAGGTAACAGAGGAGATTGCCCGTCTGGTGCGTCAGGAGTATCTGACACCGGAGCAGGGAGAAGCGGCGGACCCATCGGCCATCGCGGCCTTTTTCGCCAGCCCCTTGGGGCGGGAGGTGCGAAGCGCGCCGGGACTGCGCCGGGAGTTCAAGTTTTCCGTTCTGGTACCGGCGGCGGACTATGTGCCCGACACCGGAAAAGAGGAGCGGGTGCTTCTTCAGGGCGTGGTGGACTGCTGGTTTGAGACGGCGGATGGAATTACCCTGGTGGACTTCAAGACCGACCGGGTGAGCGCCCGGTACGCGCCGGAGCGGGGCGAGACCTACCGCACCCAGATGGGGGTCTACACCCGGGCCATGGAGGAGATCACGGGCAAAAGGGTCGCCCGGAAAGTGCTGTGGTTCTTCCACTGCGGCCGGGCTGTGGAGCTCTGACAGCGCCCCAAGAAAAAACTTGGATTTTTTCGCAAAAAACAGTTGCAATTTGAAAAGAGTTATGCTAATATACTAGTTGCGTTTATGACGACTTATCCCCTGGGAGAAAGAGGTGAACATAAATGAAGGAAGGCATTCATCCCAATTACGAACAGACCACCATCAAATGTGCCTGTGGTAACGTGATCGAAACCGGGTCTACCAAGAGGGACATCAAGGTTGAAGTTTGCTCCAAGTGTCACCCCTTCTTCACCGGCAAGCAGA